>JANMGS010000182.1:0-4931 GCA_031374745.1 Ferruginibacter sp.
ATATAGGAATGATTCATAGAGGATTTTCTTCTTACGGAAATACAGAATACCGCAATGCACCCATGTGGCACCTGCCAATTGAAATGAAAAGGCGTTACCCAGAAATGTTGTTAATATGCGATCCATCTCATATATGCGGCAACAGGATTTTGTTGGATGAAGTTTCTCAAAAAAGCATTGACCTTGATTTTGGCGGTTTAATGATTGAATCTCATATAGATCCAGAGAATGCATGGAGCGATGCAAAGCAACAAATAACACCTGCTGTATTGGAAAAAATGCTGAAAGAACTTGTTTGGAGAGTAAAAAAAGAAACAGAAGAAGCCACAGAATTAGCACTTTTAAGAGAACGTATAGACCAGGTAGATGATGAACTACTGAGCCTTTTAGCTAGAAGAATGAAAATTGCTGACTTGGTAGGTTCATATAAAAAAGACAATAACCTTACTATTTTGCAAACAGAAAGGTGGAATGATATTTTGAAAAGAGGATTTGAAAAAGCCGACAAATTGATGCTAAGCAAAGAATTTTTAATAAAGTATTTTGATGCAGTACATTTAGAAAGCATAAATCATCAAAATAAAGTGTTGTACGATACTGGTAAAAAACTCTTGGATGTATAAAATAACCAAGCAGAAAATGTTTTCTTTATAAAATTGTAAAAGGAACAAATGAAAGTAGTTGAAACAAATTATGATGGCGAGATAGTTAAGTATTTGATGGATGGTTCGCTTGAAAATATGAGTGATTTTTATCCGAAGGGAAAAATAGTGGTACTTACAGATGAAACAGTTTTTTCATTGCATGCAGCTAAGTTTGCAGGGCATGCAGTCATAAAAATAAATGGCACCGAGAAAAATAAAACACAATCCAGCATAGATCAAATAATAGACCAATTGCTAGAAATGGATATTGATAAATCCTTTATGCTGTTGGGAGTAGGAGGTGGTGTGGTTACAGATATGGCTGGTTATGTAGCAAGCATTTACAAACGAGGAATAAAACTAGGCTTGGCACCCACTACTATTCTGGGAATGACAGATGCCGCTATAGGTGGAAAAAATGGCGTGAACGTTGGTATTTATAAAAATATGGTAGGTACAACTTACAGGCCTCAATTTATTTTATTTGATTTCTCTTTTTTAGATAGCCTGCCAAAGGCAGAATGGGTGAATGGTTTTGCAGAAATTATTAAACACGCATGCATAAAAGATGCGGCAATGTTTGATGAATTAGCCAAACATGACATTGAATATTATTTTGATAACAGATTAGAAACTGCTTTGCTTATTGAGAAAAATGTGGCTTTAAAAACAGCCGTGGTTGTAAGTGATGAGCATGAAATGGGCGAACGTTTTCTTCTAAATTTTGGGCATACTTTTGGACATGCAATAGAAAATTTATACCAATTACCACATGGGCATGCAGTAAGTTTAGGGATGATAATTGCTGCTAAAATTTCTGAAGAAATTAATAATTTTGATTCTGCTTCAAAAGAAAAGCTTACAAAATTATTACAACAATATGGCTTACCCGTTTTGTTGGATGTAGATTATGAGCAGGTGGTAGCTTTATTAAAAAAGGATAAAAAGAGAGCTGGCAATGATATTAATTTTGTTTTATTAAATAGTATTGGTGATGGCGTAATACAAAAGTTGCCTTTTAGTATGATAGATTCATTGGTAGATCAAACTTTGAAATGACAATAAAAATTTCTCCTTCCTACATTAATGGAACTATAGCTGCACCAGCATCTAAAAGTAGTATGCAGCGAGCTTGTGCGGCAGCGCTCTTACACAATGGCATTACCCACATACACAATGCTGGTATAAGCAATGATGATAAGGCCGCTTTGAGCATTATAAAACAATTGGGGGCCAATATTGTTTATGTAAACGGTATCCTGCAAATAAATTCTACCGGTTTTAATTCTAATTCAATAAATGGCGAGAGGGCTATTAATTGTGGTGAAAGTGGGTTGTCCATCAGAATGTTTTCTCCAATAGCAGCATTGTGTGCAGCCAATATTCATATTGAAGGGGAAGGTAGTTTACAAAGAAGACCGATGGATTTTTTCGATGAAATATTTCCACAACTGGGTATTCAAATCACATCTACAAGTGCTAAATTACCTTTACAAATTAATGGCCCATTGCAACCAAAAGATATTACGATTGATGGTTCATTGAGTTCTCAATTTTTAACTGGATTGCTATTTGCTTTTGCAGATGCAGTTTCAGAAAAAGTTACCATAACTGTAATTGATTTAAAAAGCAGCCCTTACATAGATCTTACATTGGATGTGATGAAACAGTTTGGTTATAATGTAGAAAATGTAGGTTATAAACAATTCATCATTTCTCCCAAAAATAGCAATGTAAACAATACAATTGAATACACAGTGGAAGGGGATTGGAGTGGGGCATCTTTTCTGTTGGTAGCAGGTGCAATAGCCGGTAATGTAAAGCTTACTGGTTTGAATGTAAATTCTACACAAGCGGATAAAGCCATATTGGAAGTATTGAAATTAAGCGGGGCAAGGCTAGATGTTAGCAATACAGTTATTGAAATTGGAAATGCTCCATTAAAAGCTTTTCATTTTGACGCAACTGACTGCCCAGATTTGTTTCCACCAATGGCAGCATTGGCGGCATATTGCAAAGGAACAACCATAATAAAAGGAATACATAGGCTAGCCGCAAAAGAGAGCGATCGTGCCCTCACATTGAAAGACATTTTTGGAAAAATGGGTATTAATATTTTGTTGCAAAACGATGAAATGATTATAGAAGGAGGTATAGTACATAGTGCAGAAGTTTCATCGCACCACGACCATCGTATTGCTATGGCTGCGGCTGTAGCGGCTTTGGGGGCACAAGGAGCTATTGCCATTAGCGAAGCGGATGCCATAAATAAATCCTATCCGGCATTTTTTGAAGACTTAAAGCAGTTGGCGGTTGGCAGTTAGCAGTTAGCAGTTGGCATTTTGCAGTTAACAGTTAGCAGTTAACATTTAGCAGTTGGCAAAGCTTCTTGAAATGCAAAATATAATTCCTATTTGTGTTGCCTAAATTTCCAACAGTAAACTTTCAATATTCAAATTCGTAACTTTACCATATGAACAGTTTTGGAACATTATTTAGTGTAAACATTTTTGGAGAATCACATGGCCCATCTGTAGGAATTAATATTGACGGATGTCCTGCGGGAATAGACATTACACAGGAAGATTTTTTAGTAGATATTACCAGACGACAAGGTGGAACACAACCTGGTACTACACCTCGTAAAGAAGCCGATATTCCTATTTTTTTATCCGGAGTTTTTAATAACAAAACAACCGGTGCTCCGCTAACCATTATTTTTGAAAACAACAATACCCGTAGTGGAGATTATGAAAAACAACGTGCGGTACCAAGGCCCGGTCATGCGGATTTTACTGCCTCACAAAAGTTTGGAGGGTATGAAGATTATCGTGGTGGTGGGCATTTTAGCGGAAGACTTACGGTTTGTTTGGTAGCAGCAGGCGTTGTTGCAAAAAAAGTATTGGCATTGCATTCGAATAACATTTTATGCGAAGCTACCATAACAGAAGTAGGTGGAGAATCCAATGTGGAAACTGGTATAGCAAAAGCAATGGAAGCTGGCGACAGTGTTGGTGGTATTGTAGAATGTGTGGTTAAAAATTTACCGATAGGATTAGGTGAACCATTTTTTAACTCAGCAGAATCACTCATAAGCCACGCAGTGTTTGCCATACCAGCTATAAAAGGTATTGAGTTTGGTGCTGGGTTTGCTGCTGCAAAAATGTTTGGCAGCGAGCACAACGATGCCATTCAAAACAAAGAAGGTTTAACGCTTACCAATAATGCAGGTGGTATAGCAGGAGGTATTACAAATGGAAATGAAATAGTTTTTCGTATAGCTGTGAAACCTACTTCTTCTACTCCGAAGCCTCAACAGACTTATAATAATTCAACAGAAGAAATAGAAACTTTTTCAGTAAAAGGTAGGCATGACTTATGTATTGCATTAAGGGTTCCTGTTGTATTGGAGGCTGTAACGGCTATGGTTTTAGTAGATCTACTATTGATAGCACAAAAAACAAATCGTATAAATTTTTCTGCAGTATAAATTAATTTAATAACTTTCTTCGGTAATAAAATAGTTACATTGGCAAAAGGTTCTTATTTCGCAAAACACAAAGAAAATATAGCAGGTACTGAACAAGAGAATCTTCTTGTAAAGCTTCCTCATATACAAGTGAGTGAGGATGTAAGAAAATCTTTTGAAGAAGGAAAAGTAATTTTAATAGACAAACCATTGCACTGGACTTCTTTTGATGCTGTAAGAAAAATACGCAACAGTATTAAAATAAAAAAAGTAGGACATGCAGGAACTTTGGATCCACTTGCTACAGGGCTTTTGATAATATGTACTGGAAAATTTACCAAAAAGATAAATGAGTACATGGCCCAAGAGAAAGAATACACGGGTACATTTACTCTGGGAGCTACCACAGCAACTTACGATAAGGAGAGCACTCCACAAGATTTTAAAGACTTTTTGCATATTACCGAAGAACAAATAAAAGAAGTTACCAAACAGTTTATTGGCGAAATACAGCAATTTCCCCCCATTTATTCAGCCATAAAGAAGGATGGCGTTGCATTATACGAACTTGCTAGAAGAGGCGAAGAAGTAGAATTAAAAGCAAGAACAATAACCATTAATGAATTTGAAATTACGAATATAACATTACCAATTGTTTCCTTTAGGGTGCTTTGTGGTACGGGTACTTATATACGCAGCTTAGCCCATGATTTTGGTGCTGCACTTGGTTGTGGTGGGTATCTAAGCGAACTACGAAGGACAAAAATTGGCGAATACCAAGTAGACAATGCCTTGAGTATGGAATCTTTTTTACAAAA
>JANMGS010000198.1:0-2157 GCA_031374745.1 Ferruginibacter sp.
AATAATGAAAACAATTACAATCGAAGGACAACTGAGGACCGAAAGCGGAAAAAAAGCCACCCGCCAACTTCGCTCTCAGCAACTTGTGCCTGCTGTAATTTACGGTGGTAAAACAGAGGTAAATTTCTCAGCCCCTTTAGCAGCTTACAAAAGCATCGTGTACACATCTGAGTTTATGTTTGCCGAAATTAAAGTGGATGGTAAAACTTACAAGTGTATTTTAAAAGACCTGCAATTCAATAAAGTTACCGATGTGCTTATACATGTAGACTTTTTGGAACTAGTAGATGATAAGAAAGTAATAGCTACTTTACCACTAAAATACACTGGTACGGCTGTAGGTGTAAAAGCTGGAGGTAAATTGGTACTTAAAATTAAATCGGTAAAAGTAAAAACACTTCCAAAATACCTTAAAGAGAATATAGAAGTTGATATTAGCAACTTACAATTAAACGAAAATATTCGTATTGAGAATATTGTAGCAGAAAATATGGAGATTATGAACTCTCCACGTATTCCTATCGCTTCTGTAACAATGACTCGTCAGCTAAAACAAGAAGAAACTGCAGCAGCAAAAGCACCTGCTAAGAAATAATATTGATATAAGAATTATAAAAAATGCCTTCCTAAAAGAAGGCATTTTTTATATAGAACAGCAAAAAGAGTTTACATTTGCAGCCTTCATGCCAATAAGACGTAAAAGTATTTACGGACTATGGTTTGAAGCAATAGAGCAATCTTTTGAATGGAGGATAATATAATCAACGTAAAAATTAACTAACATGGGAATGGATAAAAATACACTTATCGGTTTTGCACTTATTGGAGCTTTATTGATAGGTATGTTTGTAATAAACAGTAAAGGCAAGGTTGCTTACGAAGCGGAGCAATTGAGGATTGCAGATTCAACTGCAAAGGCCAATGCTGCAAAGCAACCAAAGGTAGATACCAAACTGGTATTATTGGATAGCTTAAAAGCAGACTCGCTTAAGCAAATAAAGCAAACACAGGGTTTTCTACAAGATACAGGAAAAGCACAAATGGTATCTATTGAGAATGAAGTGATGAAAGTTACCTTTAATACAAAAGGAGCACAACCAGCCATTGTAGAACTAAAGAAGTACAAAAAATTTGATAGCTCTATAGTAAAGTTGCAAACTGGTAATTTTAATAAATTCTCTTACACTATAAGAACTGGTAACAACACTGCAGAAACGGAAAATCTGAATTTTACCCCACAAGCTGTGGTAACAAATGCAGATAAAAGCCAAACCATTTCTTTTAAAACAGGCGATAGTACTGGTAGCAAACAAGTAATACACCAATATACAATAAAGCCTGGTGATTATATGTTGGATTTTAATATCATCACAAAAGGTGCAGACTTGTTTGATAAAAATACCATCAACGTTATATGGCAATCGGAAGCAGAGCAAATTGAAAAAGACCATAAATATGAATTAACGCAATCGCACATTTGCTATGCAAAGGACGATGGATTTGATTTTGAATATGCAGCTAAAGGCGATACAAAAACGTTTAGCAAATCGGTAAATTGGGTTGGTGTAAAACAGCAGTTTTTCATTGCAGCACTATCGGCAAAAAGTAATTTTGAAAGTGGGAGTGTAGAGTGGAAAGTACCTACAGATAGTAGTGCATTTATTTTTAGATCTACTGCAAATTTTAAATTACCCATTGCTGCAAATGGCAATACTGCCTTGCAATTTTATTATGGTCCTAGTGATTATAACATTTTAAAAAGGTATGATAATAAAATGGAAAATATGGTGCCTTATGGAACGGGCGTTTTCTCTTTTGTAAAATACATCAACCGCTATTTCTTATTGCCTGTATTCGATTTCTTGCAAAGAAATATTGCTAGTATGGGTATCGTTATTTTATTGGTAACCTTACTCATTCGTTTAATTACATCCCCTATACTTTACAAGAGTTATTTGAGTGGTGCAAAAATGAAAGTGCTAAAGCCCGAAGTAGATGCCTTGAAAGCAAAATTTACTGATAAAACAGGTTCATTAGACCAACAGGCTTTTAGTGTAGAGCAAATGAAGCTTTGGAAAACGGCCGGGGTAAGCCCGCTAGGAGGTTGCTTACCAGCGTTGTTGCAGATACCCATCTTTATGTCGTTGTACTATTTCT
>JANMGS010000233.1:0-8081 GCA_031374745.1 Ferruginibacter sp.
ATCATGGCATCTATGCCTGTTTGGTCTGCCACATCCCAACCCAATAAATTTTCCGATAATATGGTATTTACATTGGCTACTGCTTTTAAAACCGATTTACCGCCGTAATAATTCTTTTTATTATCACGTAATTCAGCCGCCTCATGAATGCCTGTACTTGCGCCACTTGGTACTGCTGCACGACCTAGTCTTTCGTTTTCTGTAAGCACGTCTACTTCTATTGTTGGATTTCCTCTACTGTCTAAAATTTGGCGGGCATGGATGGATGCGATGTAACTCATGTTTTTTTTTTGTTTAGTTAGCCCCCTAAATCCCCCAAAGGGGACTTGTGAACGCTGTGAATGGTTAAACTCTTTTCGTTTTTTGAAACTGTTGTTTGCAAATTGCTAACTGCCTTTTGTCAACTGAATGCTTCAAATTTACAAAAAAAAATTTCTTTTGTATGTTGAAATTGTTACTTATTAATTAGAAACTTATATTATTATCCGTTTTATGGTTATTTATGGATAAAAATATGGATATAGAAAAACTATTTTAAAAATTGCAATTATTAGATTTTATTACAAAACTTTTGCCAGGACTTCTAGAGGCTATGAAAGGAAAAGATAAGGGAACTTGGTACACAAAATAGATGTACCAAGTTCCTTTTTTTTAATGTGTCAAATTATTCTACGATTGATTTATACTTTTCTTTATTAAAAAAAATGCCTAGAATATTTACCAATAACAACGCTACGCCAATCCCTGGTTGCTTAGCAATAAACACTTCGAAGCAAACAATATTTACAACAATAGGTAGAATGAGTAATAAACCCAAGGCTCTTGTTTTTGGAAAAAGCAATAATACAGCAAAAGTAATTTCCAGCACTTTAATAAAAGTCATATAGCCAGATCCACCAAACAAAGTCATAAAACTAAGCTGGTCTCCACTCATAGCTGGCATTGGAATAAATTTTAAAAAGAAATTAGCACCAAATACAAGAAAAACCAAGGCCAATAGTAATGCAGGGATTTGTTTTGTGATTTTCATAATTTTTTATTTAAATGTACAGAAAATTAATTATTTGTTAGTTGCCTAAACACATCTTCCAAACTATTGCTTTCGTTTTGCAACGAAACAATATTTAAATTCTTATCAATACTTAGTTGTAATAATTGCTTACGTAAATTTTCTGCATCGGTAGTTTGTATGCGAAAAGCATTTCCATTTAAAGATATATTTCCTGCTGCGGATAAATTTTCTAGTAAAGTTTTATTTACTTCTTCTTGAAATGATACGGATACAAATTGTTGCTGCCCGTTATTTTTTTGTAGATTTTGCAAACTATCATCTGCCACAATATTTCCTTTGTTGATGATGATTACTCTATCGCAAATGGCTTCTACTTCCTGTAATATATGCGAGGAGAACAAAACGGTTTTATTTTTCGATAGATCTTTTATTACATTTCGTATTTCAATGATTTGATTGGGATCAAGACCACTCGTAGGCTCATCTAAAATTAACACCTCGGGCTCATGTATGAGTGCGGCCGCTAGTCCTACTCGCTGCTTGTAGCCTTTGCTTAGTTGCCCTATTTTTTTATTGGCTTCCAAAGAAAGGCCTACGGTTTTTATTATTTCTTCTGTTCTTTCTGCTGCATTTTTTATTTGGTGTACGCCTGCTACAAAATGTAAATATTCTCTTACGTACATTTCAACATACAGCGGATTTGCTTCTGGCAAATACCCGATTTTTTTCTTGCTTTCAATATTCTCTTTACTAACGGGTATGCCTGATACATTTATGCTTCCTTTATCTGCATCTAAATAGCCCGTTATCATTTTCATGGTGGTACTTTTGCCTGCACCATTTGGGCCAAGAAAGCCTACTATTTCTCCTTTGGCTACATTAAATGAAATATTGTTTACGGCTTTTTGTGTGCCGTAGGTTTTAGTGAGGTTTGTGATGGAGATAGACATGAAGAAGATTTAAGAATAGAGATTTTTTATTTAAGATTATTTTTTGAGGGGGTAGTTATTTATCTTTTTTTGTAATAAATAATCAATTCATACCCAAATTTAAAAAACCATTTTGTCGATATCGACAAAATGGTCTATTTCTTATTCTTTGCTTCCGCCCTCTTCTTTCCTCGGTTGCTGTGGGCCTCTGTTTTGTGGAGGGCGATTCCTACTGTTTCTGTTATTATTATTATTCCTATTTTGTGGTGGCCTGCCCTCCTGTTTTTGTTGGTTAGGGTTTGGCTGCTTAGCCCCTTGCTGCAGATTTGCATTTTGTGCTGTACGCTGCTGGTTCTGTTGTGGCCTTTGTTGATTAGGATTTTGCGGTCGTTGCTCATTTGCATTTCCAGCTTGTGCGCCACCTTGTTGTGGTCTACGTTGTTGTTGGTTTTGCTGTGGTGGCCGCTGCTGATTTTGTTGTTGGCTACGTTCCTTATCTCTACGCTTACGGGTTGTTTTTTCCAAACTCTTTAAACTTATTTGCCCTACAATATCTGCGTATTCTGGTTCTATTTCTTTTGGTTTGCTGCTGGCTATTTCTGCTACTTCTAGTTCTTCTGGTTTTATACCATCTTTATTTTGCGCTTTTATTTTTTTTACTGTTTCAAGCGATAAAGGGTAATGATTGCCGCCACCTGCCATGCTATACCACATCAGGTTTTTAAAAATATCTTTCTTTACTAAAAATGCCCTTCCTTTTGCTGTTTCCAAGGTGTCGGCATCGGTTGGGAAAAATTGTAAGGCATCCATATAAGTATCCAACTCATAATTTAAGCAACATTTTAAACGACCACATTGGCCGCTTAATTTTGTTTGGTTAATGCTTAAGTTTTGATAACGGGCTGCATTGGTATTTACACTTTTAAAATCGGTAAGCCATGTAGCACAACACAACTCACGGCCGCAAGAGCCTATGCCGCCTACTTTTCCGGCTTCTTGGCGTGCACCTATTTGGCGCATTTCTACTTTTACTTTAAACTCGCCTGCATATAATTTTATCAATTCACGAAAATCTACTCTATCATCTGCAATGTAAAAGAAAGTAGCTTTCCTACCGTCGGCTTGCACTTCTACTTCAGCCATTTTAAGTTCTAAATTGAGTTGACGAGCCATGGCACGACTGCGTATGAGTACTTGTGCCTCTCGTGCTTTGCTTTCCTGCATTTTCTCAAGGTCGCTTTCGGTTGCACGGCGCAGTATCTTCTTTATATCTGGGCTTTTTTCGTCTATATTATTTTTCTTTAGTTGTAGCCTTACCAATTCTCCTGTAAGATTTACCATACCCACATCAAATCCATTTACACCTTCTAGCGCAATCATTTCGCCTTTTTCGAAATAATGAAGGGTAGTGTTTTTAAAGTAATCCTTGCGACTGCCATTGTTGAAACTTACTTCTACAATGCGGCAATTACTTTCGGGATCCGAAAAAGGTAGGTTTGCCAACCAATCGTGTACATTCATTCTATTACAAGCACCTGTACTGCAACTGCCCTTGCTTTGGCATCCGCCTGGTGTTCCTGTTCCGCAACTTCCACAAGCCATTTTATATATTTTTACAAATCGTTAGTAAATGATTTCACGCAAAGATGCAAAGGAGCAAAGTGCGCAAAAAATTTTTGCTCGCAGATTTTTCTGATTTTCTCAGATTAATTTGTAAGCATTTAGTAGGTAAATTATTCCCGCCTAAAAGTTTTTTCCTATTTGTTGTAGCGATTTGTATTTGCCAAACTACGTGGGAAAAGCCCAATATAATTACTGAATCTGAATGGAGCGTCGCCAATGAAGCTGCATGTAGCTTCTTTGCTTGGACAACAAAAAACATTCCATCAATAAGTTTTTGAATGTACCTATTGTATCAAAATTAGCGATTTGTTGCTAATAATATGGTATAACCTTATGGTAAGTGCATGAAAAAGCATTTTTGCGTTGGCATTTCGCTCAATATAGTAGGATGCTTTGTCCAATTCCTCGGCTATTGCCTCTTGCTGGGCAATATTGCAAAGTTTATTGAAACGAAGAGCGAAATCTACATTTGAGGGGTCAATATGTTGTTGGTCAGTGTCTCCCGATACACTTAAACGTATAGATTGTTGTAAAATGTGGGTAAAATACTTGAGAAATTGCTTCTGCTTTTCCCTACCTAGCTTGGCGGCTTCTTCTATCCATTTTACTTGTGCTACCGGGCCAGATTTTAAAATGCTATTGAGCCAATCTCTCAACATAACCTCCCAATCATCATCGGCATGTTGCAAATGTTGTAGCGCTTCGTGGTAATTGCCCTCGCTTATGGCAGCAATTTGTTGGGCTTTGTTTTTGGCCACGCCTTCATTTTGCTCCAATGCTGTTGCAATATCAGCTGAAGAAAGAATGGGAATTTTTACCAGTTGTGTTCGAGAAATGATGGTAGGTAAAATAAGGGCTTCATTTTCTGCCACCAATAAAAAAAGAGAATCGGGTGGTGGTTCTTCTATTAGTTTTAAAAGTTTATTGCCATTTTTGCCCAATAGCTCTGGCATCCAAATGATGAGAATTTTATAGGTACTTTCAAAACTTTTGAGGCTCATTTTATGGATAATATCATTGCATTCATCGGATGTTATATTTCCTTGTTTGTTTTCTGCATTGATGCTTTGCAACCAATCGAAGGCATTGCCATAAGGGGTTTTGTTTATAAACTCCCTCCATTCTACAATATAATCTGTACTCACTGGTTTATCTCCACTTTTTTTGGGAATAACGGGATAGGCATAATGTATATCTGGATGTATGAGTTTAGCCGATTTTGTACATGCGGAGCAAACGCCACATGCATCTGTAAATTCCTTTTCGTCAGGCTCTGTTACAGGTTCTTCACCAAATAAGGAAACTTCTGCAACTGATACCGCTTTTTTTCTTGCGGCCTGTAGCGGATTTTTTTCGCAGGTTATGTATTGTGCAAATGCCAATGCCATAGGCAAACCGCCAGTACCTTCTTTACCCAAAAACAACAATGCATGGCTGAGCCTGTTTTGCTGTATCATTTGGGCAAGCTGTGTTTTGAGCTCTTGATGGCCTATTACTTGAGAGAATTGCATAAAGAAAATGTGAAAATGAGCAAAAGTGCAAGTGTGCAAATTAGGAAATATTTTGATGAGGTACCATCAAAAAACAAAAATCCATCATAAGAGAACCTATGATGGATTATAATTGTTTAAAGATATATTTACAACTTACCTGTAATCGCTTCATCCATCGGCTTGGTTCCGCTATCAAATTTTGCTATTACTTCTCCTTTTTCATTCAGCAAAAATTTATTGAAATTCCATTTGATGGTTGCATCTAAAACGCCGTTTTGTGTTTTTTGTGTAAGCCATTGGTAAATAGGGGTCATGTCATCTCCTTTTACAGATACTTTTTCTGTCATAGGGAACGTAACACCATAATTTTTTTCGCAAAAGCTTTTAATTTCAGTGTTGGAACCCGGTTCTTGTCCGCCAAAATCGTTTGCAGGAAAACCTACGATTACCAATTTGCCTTTGTATTTTTCGTACAAAGCTTGCAAGTCTTTATATTGAGGAGTATAACCACATTCCGATGCGGTGTTTACAACCAATATTTTCTTGCCTTTATAATCTGCAAAATTGATGGTGGTTCCATCAAGTGCTTTTATAGAAAATTTGTGTATTGAGGTGATGCTATCTTTAGGGCTGTTATTGGTCATTGTTTCTGTTGTTTTGTTTGAGTCATAATTTGGGCCTGCACAACTTGCTAAGGCAGCAGCTAAAATTAATGTTATCATAGATTTCATTTTTTTTGTTAATGTACGATTATAAGTGGGTTAAGGTTTTTCGTAAGCGCCTATATCGGGCAAACCTACATTTCTATTGTTATCATCTAAGTCTTTAAGCAAAGATGTTGCCAATCCTTTATTTATGCCGGGTGCAGCGGCATTTTTTGTAATTCTAAAATTATAAAAACGGGCGCTGTTGTCTACACTGTCAAACGAAGGGTCAATATTTTTGATAGAAACATTGATGGTACTATTTGCTGGGTCAGTCGTATTCCGGTACAAGCAATGGTCTATATTTACTGTAAAACTATTGCCTATTTTTCTTGTTTCTATTTCGTTTTGTATAAAGCCGGCATCTCCATAAAATATACAATTGCGAAGCAGTGCATTTAGTGGTGCGGTTTGGTTTGCATCATTGGCATCTGTAAGAAATATAGCTGCATTTTTGTGAAGTATATAATTATTAGAGTATGCCGCTACTGTACAATGTGTAAAAGTATAAGTGCCGCCATTGCTTATAGAAATATTTTTACCACAGTTGCTTATTAAAGAATTTTCTGCTACAATGCTGCTGTTTATACAAATTAAGCCAGCATCTAAAGCATTGTCTATAATACTTTGTTTTAAGACCAATTTTGGATTTGTATTTACTGCAGGTTGCAAAACTGCCAATGCTTGGTATGCATTTTTTATTTGGGTAAACTGTAAAACATTGTTCTTACTTGTACTTCGTACATAAATACCTGGCCACGATGCAGGAAAGCCCGCATAAGGTTCATCCAGCCTGTCTCCCGTAAAAATAATGGGCTGTGCTTTTGTACCATTACATATAAGTGTACCATCTATAAGTATAGGTGCATCTGCATGACAATAAATTTTTGTGCCCGCATTGATGGTAAGTAATCCGGTACTTGCTACTTGCAAACCACCCAAAATAACATACGGTAGTGCGCTGGTGAAATTCACATTGCTTATGATTAATCCATTTCGGATAAAATTGGCATTTTGACCAAATGCCTCTAGTTGTACAAATCTGGTAAGGCCATTGTAATTTACAGAAACACTGTCACTGATGATGAAGGGAAGGTTTGCGAGGGTTGGATTTACCGTTACTGTTACAAAAACATAGATGCTATCATTGGGCGCAATCTCCACGTTGTTTATTTCTGTTGCAGCTATTCCATTTACGTTCATCTTAAAAGCAGATGTGGCGCCTCCTCCTAATTTTATTTTGGAAAGCAATAATTTTTGGTCATTCTTGTTAGAAATTTTAAAGGATTTTGTGATAGATCCTGTTGAAGTAAAAACAGTATCAAATCTTAAACTGTCTGCAGACAAGCCCAAGCGAGCATCTACACTTGTAATAAAGCTATCTTTTTTGCAAGAGGCAAAAAAAACAGCACCTACAAATAAAATGACAAAAATGGAAATTATATTTTTCATGTTTTTATTTCTATACTAATTTATGCAAAATGGAATTTGCTGGTTTAACTTTTCCGTTATTACAAGGCAAATATTGTTGCTCCTTTAAACAAATCTACAAGGAATTATTTACTTGCGGTGGTCAATGTTGCAATACTAATTTTTGCGCCCCTTATTTCAATAATTTTTTGAGCACATGCTTCCAAAGTTGCGCCTGTGGTTATTACGTCATCTACCAATAATATATGTTTGTTTTCTAAAACTGTTGGATGTTGTACTCTAAAACTATCCGAAACATTTTCCCATCTTTCTGTTCGGTGTTTTCTGGTTTGTGTTTCCGTAAAACGAATACGGTTTACATTTTTTGTTAGGACTGGTATATTCATGGCTTCCGCTATTCCTTCACAAATGATGGTAGCTTGGTTAAATCCTCTTTTAAACTCCTTATCTGCAAATAGGGGGAGTGGGATGAGGTAATCAATGTTTTTAAAACGACCACTTTCAAACATTTTATCTCCCATTATTTTGCTTAGATATATTCCAATTGCTTTGTTGCCTTTGTACTTAAAGTCATGCACCAAATGTTGTATTAATTCTCCTTTGTTAAAATAAAATTCGCTGTGGGCTGCCTCTATGTGCAACCTACCATAGAATATTCTTTCTATGGGATTATTAGGATATTTCTCAAATTGGGTGTGTGGTAATTCGTGTATGCATTGCAGGCAAAGCAATTCATTTACTTTTAACAAATCGCTGCCACAGCCTGCGCATATATGCGGGTAAAAGAGGTGAGCGGCAGACTGGAAGAGGGTTTTGAGGGATGGCACCATTATGCAGCTTGCAATCTTTTTAAATTTTTTTAAAGGTTATCTTAGGTACAATTTTCTTG
>JANMGS010000292.1:0-1586 GCA_031374745.1 Ferruginibacter sp.
CCTACAAAAATGAATATCGTATTTTCAAAATATTTTTCTTTTTTGGCTGCTTCTATAAATTTTTTAAAACAGTAGTCTGTATAAGCAAATGCGTTGTATTCTTTGAGCGATTCGAAGCCATATTTTAATAATTCCTCTTCCGGAATATTTTTAGGAATAAAATCTTTGTCTTCTTCGGGCAAATTAAATGGGCGATGATTATCTGCAGTTTGTATGATGCTAAAAAACGGCTTGGTTTGTTTTGCCATTACATCATTTGCTTCTAAAAATAAATTCTTATCACTTATACCCCATACATTTAATTTTGCCGCCTTGTACTTGCCTTCTTCATAAATGTTGATGTCTTTTATATTTTGTACAAGTCCTTTAAAATTATTGAACTCACTACGGCCTCCAATAAAATAATATTTTTCGTACCCCTCAAAATCGTTGATGATGGTGCGCTGGTTTACCGCTGCTTCGTTGCGAGTAGAGAATTTGGATAATTGCACATCGGGTATGCCAGAAATGGTAGCAAATACGCCCCTTGCTGTACCAAAAGTGGGGGAAAAACACCTGCTGAAAAATATACCCTCTTTGCACATTTCATTAAAGTAAGGTGTGCTATTTAATGGATTGCCACTCATACTGCTTTTATACATGCTAAAACTTTCGCAAATTACCAATACCACATTGGGCTTACTTTCCAGCGCTTTGCTGTTTGGACAAACCAATCGTGAATAATTATCGGAAACATTGGGCCCTAGTCCCAAAAATGTTTTCATTTGCGGGTAATATTGTTTTGCATTGGTGGTTGTAGCAGGGTCTCTGAAACGCAATGTGGTGAAGAAATTTTGCATGGGGTTGAGCGCAAGATTGCTTTTAAACTCATCGTTTAAATTAAATGCTCTAAAAAAATCGAGTGGCTTTGCGGTGAAAAAACCATACATAAACCAACCAAGTAAAAGCAAGGCTACTGCATGCCAGCGACGGCGATAGCCAAACTTGTGGATGCTTATATTTTTATCTACCACCTGTACATGCGTGCGGCGAAACATCCATGTCATCATAAGCACTGCGCCAAAAAGCCCCACCAGAATCCAAACAATGGGATAACTCTGCCAGATCATTTGTAAACTTTCTTTTGGGTCTTCGGCGAAAATGAGCGCATCGGCATTTAATCTGGCATTGATATAGGCAAATTGCCCAAAATCTGCACCATAAAAAAACAACACCAATAATGTGATGATTCCTAAATAGGCCGTCCAAACTTTTTTGGAAGTTTCATTGTAAAACGGTGAAAACTTTGGAAACAAAGAGATAACTGCAATAGGTAATAATATAAATGCAATCCAGCGCAGATCATACTTTAAGCCCAGCCAAAAAGAGGGGCCCAGCTCCGACCAAGGAATTGTTTTTGGTTTAAAAAAAAATACAGTAGCTACCCTAAAAGCAGTAAATATGATAAGATAAATAAGGAATAACTTAATTATCCACTGAATCGTTTTGGTAACTCGCCATTTTATAAACATGCTAATATGAATCTACTATTATTATTTTATTTATAAATTTATTTCTTTTTATTATTCAACAACAAATATTTTGCT
>JANMGS010000293.1:0-2293 GCA_031374745.1 Ferruginibacter sp.
GGCAAAATATTTGGCGCAAAAAAAAGAAGTGGTATTGCAATCCCAACAACGACTGATAAGGCAAAAAAATTTGCTCAACTATTTGTTGACAGCAGGCGTATTGCTTCTTTTGGTTACCGTTGCGTTATTATACTTTAATTACCGCAATAAACAGAAATTACAACAACAGCAAATCAATGAATTGGAAACTCAGCAAAAGCTTACTGCTACCGAAGCGGTATTAAAAGGAGAAGAACAGGAACGTACTAGGTTGGCTAAAGACCTACACGATGGTTTAGGAGGAATGCTATCGGGCATCAAATACTCATTCAACACAATGAAAGGAAATATGGTGATGACGCCTAATAATGCGCAGGCATTTGAACGCAGCATGGATATGCTTGATAGCTCTATAAAAGAAATGCGCAGAGTAGCCCACAATATGATGCCAGAAGCATTGGTAAAATTTGGGTTGGATACCGCACTAAAAGATTTTTGTAATGAGATACATCAATCTGGCATTTTACATATATCATACCAGTCTATTGGTTTGGATGCTGTGGCAATAGATCAAACGGTTGGTATTACTATTTATCGAATTGTGCAGGAACTCATTAACAATACGATGAAGCACGCTGCTGCAAAAAACGCCTTGGTGCAAGTTACAAGAACCAATGGACATCTTTCTGTTACAGTTGAAGATGATGGTAAAGGTTTTGATGCGTCTAAATTAATGCAGTCGTCAGGTATAGGTTGGAGTAATATTCAAAACAGGGTAGAATTTTTGAAAGGAAAATTAGATGTAGATTCGCAAGTAGAAAAAGGGACATCTGTTCATATTGAAATAGCTATTTAATGGCAACAAAAATTTTTATAGTAGATGATCACTATATGGTGATAGAAGGTATTCATTCATTGTTACAAAATGAAAAAAATATTGAATGGATGGGACATGCAAGTAATGGAGCATCTTGTTTAGCATTTTTAATTCATGAAAAGCCAGATGTAATTCTAATGGATATCAATTTGCCAGATATCAATGGTATCGATTTGTGTAAAACGGTAAAATTAAAATATCCCGATATTTACATTATTGGCCTAAGCACTTTCAATCAACAAAGTTTTATTGAAAAAATGATGGAGAATGGGGCTTCTGGTTATGTATTGAAAAATGCAACACAACAAGAATTAATGGAAGCTATCAATATGGTGGCAGAGGGAAAGCAGTATTTGAGTTTTGATGCAGCATTGGCATTGAGAAAACCAGAACACGAAAACGATACACCCGTAATAACAAGAAGAGAAAAAGAAGTGTTGGCGCTTATAGCAGATGGAATGACCAACAACGAAATTGCGCAAACACTGTTTATCAGCGTAACTACTGTAGATACGCATCGTAAAAATTTGTTGGCAAAATTTAATGCGAGAAATACCGCCGCATTGGTAAAAATAGCGATGCAATTAAATCTTTTAGCAATAAACTGAATTGTACAATATGATTCTACACTGGGCAACTGATAAAAACAGAAGTGCCTTGGTTTTTTTCTGATTTAATATCTATTTCTCCATGCAATATTTTTATTCGATCTTTAATATTATTTAGACCAATACCATTTTTGCCAGCTACATCTTGGGTATTAAAGCCAATGCCGTCATCTTCTACGGTAATATTTAGCTGGTTGTTGTTGTAACTAAGTTGAACGATGGCATTTTTTGCTTGGGCATGTTTTATCACATTTTGTAATAGTTCTTGTACAATTCTTAATATATGAAAAGCTTGTTCCTCCTTTAATTTAATATGCTCCAATGCTATTTCCCGGAATGTTACTTCCAAATTGCCTGGTTGATTTATATTCCTACAATAATCTCTGAGCGCATTGGATAGGCCATGTTCTAATAAACTATCAGCATCCATCATGCTATGCGATATGTTTCTTATTTCTCTAATGGAAACATTTAATTTTTCGATGTTCGCATTAAAGTTTTCATATTGTGTATTGTCTAAATCCATATTATTTTGAATAGACGAAAAGGAGTGTTTGATTCCACTAAGCATACTACCCAATCCATCATGCAATTCTCTGGCAAGCCTTGTTCTTTCTTGCTCTATGGCATGTAGTTTTTCTAAACTGGCCTTGTGCCTTTCTATTTTTCTTGCGTAATAATTCCTAATGAAAAACCAAATGATGCAACCAATTCCCACCGTAATTAACATAATAAACCACCATGATTTAAACCAAGGTGTAGCTACATTAATTAAAATTGACAAAGTGTTTTCGTTTATTATTCCATCTGGATTTACTGCTTTTACTAA
>JANMGS010000242.1:0-5656 GCA_031374745.1 Ferruginibacter sp.
ATGCTAAACAGATCTAAAGGACCCGCCATGTGGAGTCCAAGGGCACAAAGTGATCGTATGCTCTTTGCTCAAACCTGGAGAGAGATGTTGGAGCAAACAGAAAACGTAGACTTTTATCAAGATACCGTGTACAATCTTATAGTTGAAGATGGGATGGTAAAAGGAGTAATAACTGGATTGGGCCACAAAATATATAGTAGCTCTGTAGTGCTTACAAATGGTACTTTCCTAAACGGAGTAATACATATTGGCGAAAAAAACTTTGGTGGAGGCAGGGTTGCAGAGAAAGCGGCAACAGGAATCACCGAGCAGTTGGTAGAACTTGGTTTTGAAACCGCCCGTTTAAAAACAGGAACACCACCAAGAATAGATGGTAGAAGTTTGGATTATACCAAAATGGAAGAACAAAAAGGCGACGATGAACTGGTAGGGTTTAGTTACTTAGAGAAGCCAACACTTAAACCAGCAGCACAAAAAAGTTGCTGGATCACTTATACCAACCAAGAAGTACACGATATTTTAAAAACGGGTTTCGAAAGTAGTCCTATGTTTAAAGGACGTATACAGGGTACAGGCCCACGCTACTGCCCAAGTATAGAAGATAAAATAAACAGGTTTGCAGAAAGAGAGCGCCACCAATTATTTGTAGAGCCAGAAGGATGGAACACCGTAGAGATATATGTAAATGGATTTTCCTCTTCTTTGCCCGAGGAAGTGCAACTAAAAGCATTGAGAAAAGTGCCAGGTTTCGAAAATTGTAAAATGTTTAGACCAGGCTATGCTATAGAATACGATTTTTTTCCACCAACCCAACTTACGGTAAGCTTAGAAACCAAATTGATACAAAACCTCTTTTTTGCAGGGCAAATAAACGGTACAACCGGCTACGAAGAAGCCGCTTGCCAGGGTTTAATGGCCGGTATAAATGCACACCTTGCAGTGAAGGATGAGCCTCCTTTCATATTAAGGCGCAGCGAAGCATATATTGGTGTTTTGATAGATGACTTGATAAACAAAGGCACAGATGAACCATACAGAATGTTCACCAGCAGGGCTGAGTTTAGAACATTATTGAGGCAAGACAATGCAGATTTGCGCCTCACAGAGTTAAGTTATAGACTAGGATTGGCATCTCAAGAGCGTATGGACAATGTAATAGCCAAAAGAAAACAGGTTGAAGAAGCGATTGAAATTATTAACTCCTTGCCTATCAATGCAATAGATGCAGATGAATATTTAATTTCTGCAAATTCAGCCCCATTAGCGTTTAGACAAAAGCTTGGACAAATTTTATTGCGACCCAATATTAACCTATTTGACATGATGAAGCAAGTGGCGGTAGTTAAAGAGGCGCTGCAACAATTTGATGTGGAAGTAATAGAACAAGCAGAAATACAAATTAAATATTTTACTTATATAGAAAAAGAGAAGGAGCTAGTAGAAAAAATGAGCCAATTAGAGAATCTAGCTATCCCACACGATTTTAATTATGAAAAGTTGGTGAGCCTTGGCAATGAAGCAAAACAAAAATTTAAGAAAATACAACCACGCACACTTGGACAAGCCAGCCGCATAAGTGGTGTAAACCCAAGCGATGTACAAATACTGATGGTGTACATGGGTAGATAAAATACAAATAAATTAAGATTAGTAATAAATAAAAAACTACAATTATGGAAGAATTAAAAGCGGGCGATATTGTAGAATTAAAATCGGGTAGCCCAAAAATGACGATAGCATTCGTTTCCAAAGAAGGATACTGTTATTGTACTTGGTATGATTTTAATGCTTTTACTTGGCACGAGCAGGTAAAGATTTATAATGTTTTGTTGAAAAAAGTTGTGTAGAGAAGCTATGATTATCTAAAGAAAATAGACATTGCCTGCAATGAAAATATTCAAGATAGAAAAGAATAAATATTTGGTAAACGAGTTAATAAGTTGGCTTTGTAATATTGTATTTGTAGGTACAATAAGCGTTATAATTTTATATACAACCAATTTGGAACTTGATAATATTTATCTTTCGACTTTTTGTATATTCCTACTTCAACTTTTTGATACGCTTCAGCGAGAGAAAATTACTACAATAAAAGTAGATGCTGTTAATAATACCCTGGCTTTTATTTTATTGAGCAAGCTTTCAGGAAAAAAAGAAAAAACTGTTCCATTAAATATAGCGAAAGCAATATTAATAAAGAAGCCAACATTCAGTATTTGGTTGTATCAAAAATGTATACTTAAATTAATGCTACCAGAAAATATTGTTTTTAATATTAATAACCGATATGGCTTTTCTGAGAAGACATTAATAGAAATAGAAGAAGCCATTAACCAGGGTTTAAAGCCTAACGCAAATACATCCCAACTTCATACATTAACAATCTAAATCACTTTCAAATGAAAATATTATCCCTCCTTTTATTTTCTGTATTATTTATGATGAATGCAAAAGCACAATTAACATACCCAACCTCAAAAAAAGTAGATACCGTTGACCAATATTTTGGTACAAAAGTAGCAGACCCTTATCGCTGGTTAGAAGACGATAAGAGCGAAGAAACAAAAGCTTGGGTTACAGCGCAAAATAAGGTAAGCTTCGGATATTTGGAAAAAAGCCCCTACCGAGCCCAATTTCAAAAAGCGATAGAAAAAGTATTTAATTATCCAAAATATTCTGCTCCATTTAGAAAAGGAGAGTGGTATTATTTTTATAAAAACGATGGTCTACAAAACCAATCTGTTTTGTATAGGCAAAAAGGGTTGAATGGAAAAGTAGAAACCGTGATTGATCCAAATACGTTGAGCAAAGATGGAACAACAAGAATGACCACTTTTACTTTAAGCAAAGATGGAAAATATGCCGTTATAGGATTGAGCGAAGGCGGAAGCGATTGGCAAACCTATAAAGTAAGGGATATGACAACAGGTAAAGACCTTGAAGATAAATTGGATTGGGTAAAAATAAGTAGTGCGGCTTGGAGCGGGTATGGTTTTTATTATAGCAGGTACCCCGCCCCCGAAAAAGCGGCAAGCGCCTTGAGTGTAAAAAATGAAAATCATCAAGTGTGGTTTCATAAAGTGGGTACAGCGCAAACAAGCGATGTACTTATTTATGAAGATAAAAACAATCTACAACGATTTCACACCGCTAGCACAAGCGAAGATGAAAAATATTTGTATTTATATTTAAGCGACAGAGGAAAAGGGTTTGATGGTAATGCACTTTCTGTTATGGATTTGAAAGCGGCTAAAAAAGAATTTAAGCCATTAATAAAAGAAATAACAAATAGCAATTACAGCATAGTTGAAAACACGGCTACAGATTTTATTATTCAAACAAACGACAATGCGCCCAATTCAAAAGTAATAGCCACGCCCATTAAAGTTATGGACATTACGATAAATAATGTTATTGTACCAGAAAGAGAAGAGCCATTACAAAGCGCCAATGCGGGCGGAGGAAAATTGTTTGTAGATTATTTAAAAGATGTAACCACTCGTACTTATGTTTTCGACTTTAAGGGAAAGCAAATAGGCGAAGTAAAATACCCTGGTATTGGAAACGGCGGCGGCCTTGGTGGCTATAGAGACGATAAGTTTTTGTTTTATGTTTTCACTTCTTTTACATTTCCGCCTACTATTTATAAGTATGAAATAGCCACAGGAGTAAGTACTGTTTTTAGAGAACCAGAAGTGAGCTTCAACCCTAAGGATTATGAAACAAAACAAGTGTTTTATAAAAGCAAAGACGGTACAAAAATCCCGATGTTTATTGTTAGCAAAAAAGGGGTGGCATGGGATGGAAACAACGTTACACTTTTATACGGCTATGGCGGCTTCAATGTAAACCTCGAGCCGGGTTTTAGCGCAACGCTATTGCCATTTTTAAATGCAGGGGGTGTGTATGCACAAGCAAACCTTAGGGGTGGCGGTGAGTATGGAGAAAAATGGCACCAGGCTGGCATGTTGTTGAATAAGCAAAATGTGTTTGATGATTTTATAGCTGCAGGAGAGTATTTGATAAAAGAAAAGTACACCAATTCTAGTAAACTGGCATTGCGTGGTGGTAGCAATGGAGGAACCTTGGTAGGAGCTGTTATAAACCAACGGCCAGACCTTTGTAGAGTAGCCATACCGCAAGTGGGTGTAATGGATATGTTGCGTTTTCATAAATTTACCATTGGATGGAACTGGATTGCAGATTATGGAAGCAGCGAAAAAGATGAAGCTAATTTTAAAAACCTTTTTGCGTATTCTCCATTACACAACATAAGTGCAACAGCCAATTATCCTTCTACTTTGGTTACAACGGCAGACCACGACGATAGGGTGGTGCCCGCACACTCTTTTAAATATATGGCAACACTACAAGAAAAATACAAAGGAAAAAATCCGGTAATCATAAGAATAGACACCAACAGCGGCCACGGTGCTAGCAATACTAAAAAAAATATAGAAACGATAGCAGATATTTATTCTTTTATTTTTAGCGAAATGGGGGTGGTACCAAAGTTATAATAAGCGAAAGAAAAGAAAAAAAGGAGCTCAATTTGAGCTCCTTTTTTTGTATAAAATAGCCGCAAAGGTACAATATTATTAGGCTTTATACGGGTATGTGCGAAAAAAAAAATACACACATACTTAACAAGTATTGTGTTTGAAAAATATTAAATTACACAAAACAAAAAGGTTTAAAAAATACATTTATAAAAAAACGTTATGCAACAGGAAGAAAAAAATTATATCAAAACAGACCTCCGTCACGATAATATGGAATTTTCTGCATCTACAGATGGGGATGACAAATTGGACCAAGATGATGAAAGGCTGGAAGAAGACGATGAAATAAGCGGAGAAGAGTTAGACGAAATTGAAGGAAATGATTTTGAAATGGCTGCAGCGTTAAATGCAGTGGAAACAGATAGGCTAGCCGATGCCGATAATGTACCAGAGGCTAATGATGAAGATGATTATTATGATGGAGCCCCGTTATAAAATTATTGTATTATATTCTTTGGTTTTTCGGTTAGGAAGAATATAAAATAAAAAGCAACCAATAAGGCAACTATTGCTGTTACAATAAAAGTAGCATTGGCGCTATAATTAAACCAAATAAGCCCAGCAAGTGTACTCGATATCAAACTACAAATACTTTGAAACCCGGTATAATTTCCTATAGCTGTAGCGGTTTCATTTTTGCTAGCGATATTGCTAATCCACGCCTTAGAAATACCTTCTGTAGCCGCCGCATAAATACCATATAAAAAAAACAGACAAACAAGTACGTATACATTTTTTGTAACACCCATGCCTAAGTAAACAATAGAAAAAATAAAAAGACCAATTACAAATATCTTTTTCAAGCCAATTTTATCTGCAAGTGTACCAAAAGGAAATGCGGCAAGCGCAAAGACAAGGTTGTAAAAAATATACAAGCCAATAACCATCGTATCGCTGATACCTGCTTCCCTTGCTTTTAATAATAGAAAAACATCTGAACTATTAAACAAAGCAAAAACCAACAATCCAATTACAACTTTGCGGTATTCCAGCGGGCTTCGTTTCCAATAATGTAAAAAAGAAAAAAAAGAAACTGCTTTTTTTGTTGCAACCTCAACTGCTTTTTTTTCTTTTAAAAAGAAGGAGGAAAGAAC
>JANMGS010000327.1:0-7786 GCA_031374745.1 Ferruginibacter sp.
GATAATCAATTGAAAGCTTTAACAATGATCAAAACCAAGAACGAGCTTATTGGCGAAGTGATTGGTTTATTGCTTGCTCCAATACAACGTGTGATGGGCGCATTGCAAAACAAAGATGCAGCTAAAGAAGTAGTAGCAGAAGCACCAGTAGCAGAAGCACCAGTAGCAGAAGCACCAGTTGCAGAAGCACCGGCTACAGAAGCACCAGTAGCAGAAGCACCAGTTGCAGAAGCACCGGCTACAGAAGCTCCAGTTGCAGAAGCACCAGTTGCAGAAGCACCAGTTGCAGAAGCACCGGCTGCAGAAGCGCCGGCTACAGAAGCTCCAGCTGCTCCTGAAGCTTAACAAGTTACCTATTCATTTAGGCCTTACGAATAAACATTTGCATATTTGCATATCTGCATATTTGCACATTGATAAATTTTTTTTTAATAACACATCCGCCGGAGTGCATAACAATGAAGGCGGAAAAAAACAAACAATCATGGCAGAAATTAAAGTATTAGCTGAAAGCCTAGTAGGTTTAACAGTAAAAGAAGTACAAGAACTAGCTGAATTCTTAAAATCAGAATACGGCATCGAACCAGCTGCAGCAGCAGTTGTAATGAGCGCTAGCGATGGTCCAGCAGCAGTAGAAGAGAAAACATCTTTTGATGTAATCTTGAAAGCAGCAGGTGCAAACAAACTTGCTATCGTTAAAATCGTTAAAGACCTTACTGGTCTTGGATTGAAAGAAGCAAAAGACTTAGTTGATGGTGCTCCAAAAGCAATCAAAGAAGGCGTTGACAAAGCTACAGCAGAAGAACTTAAAGCTAAATTGACTGAAGCAGGTGCTGAAGTTGAAGTTGCTTAATTTCTTTTCAATATTATTAAAGCCTCGAAGTTTTCTTCGAGGCTTTTTTGTGCCGTTTACATATTATTTATTGAAGTAATCAAAGTATTTATGATATTTACAGACATAATTTAAAAAACCTAACGATATGAAGCGATCTTTTTTAAGCTTTGTTGCACTAGCTATTTTATTGGCTTCTTGTGATAATACTACTACATCATCTTCCTCTAATGATGAACCAAAACGAACCAGTTTTTTCGATGTAAAAGGCATTGACAGTTCAATCAAGCCGGGGAATGACTTTTTTACTTTTGCAAATGGAACATGGATGAAAACCACTGTTATACCCGATGATCAATCTGGATGGGGTAGTTTTTACACTTTATATGAAGACAACCAAAAAGCACTCAGAACAATCATAGAAGACGCTGCAAAAAGCAATGCTACCAAAGGCAGTATTGAACAAAAAGTAGGTGATTATTATAGCGCTGGTATGGATACCATGGCCATAGAGAAAAAAGGAATGGAACCCCTAAAAGCCGTGCTAGCAAGAATAGATGCCGTAAAAGATGCAAAAGAGTTGGTAGCTTTAATGGCAAAATTACATTCAGAAGGGCATGGGCATGCTTTAATGGGCTTTTATGTAGGGGGCGATGAAAAGAATAGCTCCAAAAATATCCCTATTTTTTACCAGACTGGTCTTTCATTACCCGAGAAAGATTATTATACAAAGACAGACAGTGCTAGCATTGCGGCCAGAAATGCGATGTTAGAGTATGCAAAAAAAATGTTTTCGCTTACAGGTGCCGATTCATTAGTGGCATTAAAAAATGCAGCAGCTATTTTGGCTTTGGAAACAAATATCGCAAAATCGCATCGTACACCTGCAGAGACACGTGACCCACAAAAAAATTACAATAAATTAAGTGTAGTAGACTTACAAAAAACGGAACCAAATGTAAATTGGGAGGCTTTCTTTGCAGAGTTGAAAGTAAAGCCAGATAGTATAAATGTTTCCCAACCTGGCTACTATGCTGCATTAAATACTTTATTAACATCACAATCAATAGAAGATTGGAAAAGCAAGATCAAATTTGGTTATATTTCTGGCAATGCTTCTTCATTAAGTAAAAATTTTAGAGATGCTTCCTTTACTTTTAATAAAGTTTTTAGTGGACAAAAAGTAGAAAGTGAGCGTTGGAAAAAAATGGTATCAAGGGTTGACAATGGCTTGGGTGACCTAGCTGGGCAATTGTATGTAAAAAAATATTTTACCGATGAAGCCAAAACTAGAATGAATGAATTGGTAGGAAATTTACAAAAAGCTTTTGAAGCTAGAATTCTTAAGAATGAATGGATGAGCGATACAACTAAAAAGAGAGCCATTGTAAAATTAAATGCTTTCTTAAAAAAGATTGGATACACATCTAAATGGAAAAACTATGATGATGTAACTATTAATAAAGATGATTTTTTTGGAAATGTGCAAAGCATCCGGAAGCACGATTTGAAAGAAAGTACTGATAAAATTGGAAAGGATGTAGATAAAACGGAGTGGGGGATGACTCCGGCAACAGTAAATGCTTACTATAATCCTACCAACAACGAAATAGTTTTTCCTGCAGGTATATTGCAATTTCCTTTCTTTGATGCAAAAGCCGATGATGCTATAAATTATGGGGGAATTGGTATGGTTATAGGACACGAAATGACCCATGGTTTTGATGACCAAGGCAGCCAATACGATGAAAAAGGAAATATGAACAATTGGTGGAGTAAAGAAGACAACGTAAAATTTAAAGCAAAAACAGCAGCGGTCGTAAAACAATATAATGCTTACACGATGTTCGGCAACTTACACGTGAATGGCGAGCTTACACAAGGAGAAAATATTGCAGATATTGGCGGTTTAGCCATTGCATACGATGCATTTAAAATGACCAAGCAAGGAAAAGATACAACAAGGATAGATGGTTTTACGCCAGATCAAAGATTCTTTTTAGGCTTTGCACAAATTTGGAGAATCAAAGACAGGGATGAATCTATGCGTACAAGATTACAGACAGATCCGCACTCTCCTGAGATATTTCGTATAAACGGGCCTTTGGTACATTTTGATCCATTTTATGCAGCATTTAATGTAAAAGAAGGCGACTCAATGTATTTGAAAACAGAAAATAGGGTAAGAATTTGGTAACATGAGTCAATAATTAATTGTGTATATTACGTTTCCAAACAATATTTTTTTAACACAAAAACAATTTATACCATGAGTGAAGAAATAATCAAAGAAGAAGAAGGTTTTTTGGATAAGCTTAAGAACAAAGCTGCTGATCTTTTAGATAAGGCAGAAGATGTGTGGGAAGATGTAAAAGACAAAGCAGAAGATGCCTGGGATGCTGCAAAAGACAAAGCAGAAGATCTTAAAGACAAAGTAGAAGATAAGTTTGAAGAGCTTACCGGAAAAGCAGATGATGCAGCTACCGAAGTAAAGGATGAAGCTGCAAAAGCTGCAGACGATGCATCTAAATAAAAATTAGTAAAGTTAATTCAAAGGGTTGCACATTTGCAACCCTTTTGTTTTGGGTTTAATTTTAGGGTGTGAAAATCAATTAATAACTTTTACCTATTTAGCAGCAAGAACTATTTCAATACAATAGCTTTTTTTCAGAAGTTCCCCTAGATGTAATTTTAACAAGTTGCTATTCTAAAGTTTTTCGCTAATGCATATTGGTTGTAAAAAATAATATATGAAGTTTAAAAAATGGCATAAAGGTTTGGTAATAATGTTATGTATACTTTTTGGTTATTTGGCTTACCTAAATTCAAATTACTACATACAAAAGCAACAATGGAAATATAGGGATGGATTTCATTTGGGCGATTGGATAGATTTTGAAGGGAATGGTTTCGAATTAAAAGATAATAATATTTATTTTACTGAAAAAAAGTTAGCCAAAATTATAATTTGTGTAGGTAAGCTTTTAATAATAGCTTCTCCAGATAAAAAAGAATTTGGTTATTACATAAACAAATGAAAGAACCAGGCTTTTCATTTGTTATATAATTATTTAATAATACTTTTAACAAAAAACATTTATGATGAATTTAACATCAAAAATTATAAAAGATTATCCCTGACATTTCTTCCGACATCTTTCGAAGAAGGGCTGAAATGGATACTAAACAATCCGAAAAATCGTCCTTTTTTTGCTTTTTCTCAAATTTCTTGCCAAAAAATTTTATTTTCATAATTTATTAAATTTTATTCCATACCTTTGCCATCCTTAAAATGGGATAGTAGCGCAAGCTATATTTTCACAGCAAGGATCTTCACTAAACGTTTTAATAAATTTATGTCTGCAACAAAAATTAATGCTGCTAAGCGTATCAACTTCGGAAAGGTTGAACTCATAGCGGAACAGCCTGATTTGCTTGGAATTCAGATACAGTCTTTCAAAGACTTTTTTCAACTGGAAACCACGCCTGATAAGCGAAATGTAGAAGGATTGTTTCGTTGTTTTAAAGACAACTTTCCAATTACTGATACTCGTAATATTTTCGTGTTAGAATTTTTGGATTACTTCGTAGACCCTCCTCGTTATTCAATTGATGAATGTATTGAAAGAGGTCTTACATACGCTGTTCCATTAAAAGCAAAGCTTAGGCTTAGCTGTAATGATGAAGAGCATGTGGATTTCCAAACAATCGTTCAGGACGTGTTCTTAGGTAACATTCCTTACATGACTCCACGTGGTACATTTGTTATCAATGGAGCAGAAAGGGTTATCGTAAGCCAGCTTCACCGTTCACCTGGTGTTTTCTTTGGTCAATCTACTCACCCGAATGGTACTAAAATCTATTCTGCTCGTGTAATCCCTTTCAAAGGGGCATGGATGGAATTTGCTACAGATATCAACAATGTGATGTTTGCTTACATTGATCGAAAGAAAAAATTCCCTGTTACTACTTTACTTCGCTCTATTGGTTTTGAAACCGATAAAGATATATTGGAATTGTTCGGTATGGCTGATGAAGTAAAAGCGGATAAAAAGAGCTTAGAAAAGCAAATTGGAAAACGTCTTGCTGCACGTGTATTGCGTACCTGGGTAGAAGATTTTGTGGATGAAGATACTGGTGAGGTAGTTTCTATAGAAAGAAACGAAATCATTTTAGAAAGAGATACTGTTTTAGATGAAAGCAACATTGCTACAATCTTATCGGTAGAGGTAAAAAATGTATTTATACAAAAAGAAGAGGTAAGTGGTGATTATTCTATCATTTACAATACTTTAAATAAAGATACTTCTAACTCTGAGTTGGAAGCTGTTCAACATATCTACAAGCAACTTCGTGGTGCAGATGCGCCAGATGATGAAACAGCTCGTGGTATTATTGATAAACTATTTTTTAGTGATAAACGTTATGATTTAGGAGAAGTTGGTCGTTACAAAATCAACCGTCGTTTAGGTCTTGATTTTCCAATCACTAAAAAAGTGCTTACAAAAGACGATATCATTGCCATCATTAAAACATTGGTACAACTTACCAATGGAAAGAGTGAAGTAGATGATATTGATCACTTGAGCAATCGTAGGGTACGTACAGTAGGAGAGCAATTATATGCTCAATTTGGTGTGGGGCTAGCTCGTATGGCTCGTACAATTCGTGAAAGAATGAATGTGCGTGACAATGAGGTATTTACACCGGTTGACTTAATTAATGCTAGAACACTTTCTAGTGTGATTAACTCATTCTTTGGTACTTCTCAGTTGAGCCAATTCTTAGATCAAACCAACCCATTGAGTGAGATAACGCACAAGCGTCGTATCTCCGCACTTGGGCCCGGCGGTTTAAGTAGAGAGCGTGCTGGTTTTGAAGTACGTGACGTGCATTACTCACATTACGGCCGTTTATGTACGATTGAAACACCAGAAGGGCCAAACATTGGTTTGATATCTACACTTTGTGTACATGCCAAAATTAATGACATGGGCTTTATAGAAACACCTTACCGTAAAGTAACAGCTGGTAAAGTTGATATGAAGAAAGTAACTTTCTTGAGTGCAGAAGAAGAAGATACAGCAAAAATTGCGCAGGCAAACGTAGATATAGATGATAAAGGAAACTTTGTTGATGATAGAATCAAATCTCGTCAAACAGGCGATTTCCCTATTCTAGATAAAGATGAGGTAGAATACATGGATGTGGCTCCTAACCAAATTGTAGGTTTGAGTGCCTCACTTATTCCCTTCTTGGAGCATGATGATGCCAACCGTGCATTAATGGGTTCAAACATGCAACGTCAAGCTGTTCCACTACTAAGACCAGAAGCTCCTATCGTAGGAACTGGTTTGGAAGGAAAAGCAGCTCGTGATGCGAGGATTCAAATACATGCAGATGGTGAAGGTGTTGTAGAGTATGTTGATGCAAACGAAATACATGTTCGCTACAAAAGAAGTGATATAGCTAAATTGGTAAGTTTTGAAGATGCACTTACAGTGTATAAGATAACAAAATTTGTTCGTACAAACCAAGAAACAACAATCAATTTACGCCCCGCGGTAGTAAAAGGACAAAAAGTAGCAGAAGGCGATTTCCTTACAGAAGGATATGCGACTTTAAATGGAGAATTGGCATTGGGTCGTAATATGAAAGTGGCTTTCATGCCATGGAAAGGTTACAACTTTGAGGATGCGATTGTGATTTCTGAAAAAGTGGTGAAAGATGATTTGTTTACCTCTATTCATATCAGTGAGTTTGAAACGGAAGTGCGTGATACAAAATTAGGTGAAGAAGAACTTACACCAGATATTCCAAATGTATCTGAAGAAGCTACCAAAGATTTAGATCAAAACGGTATTATTCGTATAGGTGCAGTTGTGAAAGAAGGCGATATCATTATTGGTAAAATAACACCAAAAGGTGAAAGTGATCCGACGCCAGAGGAGAAGTTACTACGTGCAATTTTTGGTGATAAAGCCGGAGATGCTAAAGATGCTTCTTTGAAAGCCCCAAGTGGTACTGAAGGTGTTGTTATAGATAAGAAATTGTTTCAGCGTGCAAAGAAAGACAAAAATGCAAAAGTGCGTGAAAAAGCACAGTTGGACAAAATAGAAAAAACACACGAAGTAAACGAAGAGAAACTAATGGCTATGTTGCAAGAGAAATTGCAAAGTTTGTTATTAGATAAGACTAGCCAAGGTGTTACAAATAATTTTGGTGAGATATTAATAGGAAAGGGTGTTAAGTTTACTGCTAAAAATCTTGCAGGAATTGATTTTGTAAACGTAAATCCTTTGGGATGGAGTTCAGATGAAAAAACGAATGATTTAATCAATACGTTGCTTCACAATTTCAACATCAAATTCAACGAAGAACTTGGTCGTTACAAAAGAGAGAAATTTAATATTTCCATAGGTGATGAATTACCTGCTGGTGTATTGAAATTGGCTAAAGTTTACATGGCGATAAAGCGTAAACTAAAAGTGGGAGATAAGATGGCAGGTCGTCATGGTAACAAAGGAATTGTAGCAAAAATTGTACGTGCAGAAGATATGCCGTTCCTAGAAGATGGAACGCCTGTAGATATCGTATTGAATCCATTGGGTGTACCAAGTCGTATGAACCTTGGACAGATATATGAAACAGCGTTGGGCTGGGCAGGTGAAAAATTAGGAGTGCGTTTCGCAACACCGATTTTTGATGGTGCTTCAGTTGATGAAATTGCTGAAAATATTGAGAAAGCAGGTCTTCCAAAATTTGGTCATACTTATTTGTATGATGGAGAAACAGGAGATCGTTTTGATCAGAAAGCAACTGTGGGTATCATTTACATCATCAAACTCCATCACATGGTAGATGATAAGATGCACGCACGTTCTATCGGGCCATACTCTCTTATTACACAGCAGCCATTGGGTGGTAAAGCACAGTTTGGTGGTCAACGTTTTG
>JANMGS010000342.1:0-7730 GCA_031374745.1 Ferruginibacter sp.
AGAATACCGATGTAAAAGCCATAGAAAAAGAAAACGTGCAATGGGTTCTTACAACAACTTCCGATAAAAAAATTGTAGCAGATGCTGATTGTAAAGCAGTTGAAGGAGCACAAAAATTAGCGCAAAGTGATTGGTTGATAAAACTTGGGCATAGTATTGAGGAACCGGTACCATCTTTATTTACATTTAATATGCCGGGAAATGCCATTACAAAACTGATGGGGCTATCTGTAGAAAATGCTGTTGTAAAAATTGCAGGAGAAAAAATACAACAAAGCGGACCAATTTTAATTACGCATTGGGGAATGAGTGGACCGGCTGTTTTGAAAACATCTGCATATGCAGCTATTTTATTAGCGAAAAGTAATTACAATTTTACCGCAATTATTAATTGGTTGCCAGCATACAACGAAATTACTTTAAAAGGTAAAATGCAGTTGTTGAGATTTGATATGGCAACAACTAAAATTCAAAACAAGAACCCTTTTGCTTTGCCGAGTAGATTATGGGAATATTTATTGCAACAAAGTGACGTAAAAGAAGGAATTAGATGGGCTGACTTACCAGCTAAAGAGCAAAATAAACTTATTAAGAATTTGTGTGCACAAGAATTTTTAGTAAAAGGAAAAACAACTTTTAAAGAAGAGTTTGTTACTGCTGGAGGCATAAAAACAGAAGAGATTAATGTGAACAGTATGGAAAGCAAATTGCATGCAGGTTTGTTTTTTGCAGGCGAAGTGATAAATGTTGATGGTGTTACCGGGGGATTTAATTTTCAAAATGCGTGGACTACAGGATGGATTGCAGCTTTGGGTATAGGGCTTAAGCCAAATTGAAATAATGAGTTTCTTTTTTTTAACTTTTTGTAAATAGTCTTTTGAATAATAGTGTATGCCAAAATCTAATAAGTTGTAACTTTCAATTTCTATGAAAATTATAGATAAGTACATACTATCAAAATATCTGACCACATTTTTCTTTTGTATCATTCTTTTTACGGCTATAGTTGTAGTGGTTGATATTAGTGAAAAGGCGGAAGACTTTTCGAAATCTAAATTGTCTACATACAAGATAATGACCGATTATTATTTTGGGTTTATTCCTCGAATAGATGCGTTACTCTTTCCTTTGTTTGTATTTATTTCTGTGATATTTTTTACGTCAAAAATGGCAGGTAGATCCGAAGTGATAGCTATACTTAGTAGTGGAGTTACTTATAGGAGATTTATTATGCCTTTTCTTGCAGGTGGATTAATACTTTCTGGATTACTCTGGGTAGGATATAGATATGTGGTACCAGAAGCAAATAAAAAGTGGGGAGATTTTTCTATTAAATATATAGACGTAAATACTTCGTTGGCATTAACAAATACTTCGTATAAGCAGAATATTTATTTTAAGTTAGATCAAAATAGTTACATCGGTATTAGAGGGTATGATACAATTTCTAAAACGGGGACAGGCTTTTTTGTTCAAAGATTTAAAGACAATAAGTTAATCTATAATCTAAGAGCATCTAATTTTAATTGGGATACTGCTTCAAAAAAATGGAAGCTTACAGGAGTTTCTGAGCGTATTTTTAATGACATAAACGAAAAAGTATTTAATGCTACAGAAAAATTTGTGGCATATAATTTTAAGCCATTAGATTTAAGAAAAGATGATTATTTGAAAGATCAAATGACCACGCCAGATTTAGATACATTTATTAAGAAAGAAAAAATAAGGGAGTCTGATAATTTGAGCACCCTGTTGGTTGAAAGGTATAATAGGGATGCAATACCTATGTCGGTATTTATTCTCACCATTATTGGTACTGTCTTGGCATCTCGTAAAGTAAGGGGTGGAAGTGGTGCACATATTGCTTTAGGAATCGTTTTAAGTATGCTTTATATACTCTTAAGTAGATTCTCAGTAGTATTTGCAACCAAAGGGAATTTCCCTCCTCTAATAGCAGCATGGATACCCAATGTTATTTTTGGAGTGCTCGCATTCGTACTGTATAGACGTGCTGCTAGATAATATTGTTAAAAATGCTTTGGATAATGCAGTTTTAATTCAATCTCCATATTTCAAAATTTAGCGCAGTAGCAAATGATACCCAAAGAATATATGGTATAAGCAGCCTTGCAGCTAACTTTGAAACTTTGTTAAATGAAACAGTAGTCAATACAATGGTAGTTAACAAAACTACAATATCAATAAGTGCTAAACCAGGATTTTTGAAAAAGAAAAAAAGAAAACTCCATAAAAAGTTTAGTAATAATTGTATCCAATAATAAACATAACAAATACGTTTCTTTGCTGCGTCTTTGTTATTAATCCATATAAGGTAAAAAGAAATCCCCATTAAGATATATAGTATTGTCCATACAGGCCCAAACAACCAACTAGGCGGATTGAAGGAAGGTTTGTTTAATAGGAGAAACCAATCTTTAACAGAAGAAGCTGTAAAAATTCCTGCAATAGATCCTACAGAAAGAGGGATAAGAATTGAAATAAATAACTTTAAGATTGGCCTCATTTTTTAGTGATTTGTATAGTTTAAATAGAACCAAATTTTTTATAATAAGCAATAATAAAAGCGGTTACTTCATCATAACTTAATATCCCCATCGGTTGTTGATTTTGCTCTAAAAATTTACCATATAGATAACGAACGATGGGCTCTGCAAAGCTTGTATGTGTTTCATAAAATTTTCTTCGCTCTTTAAAATCTGCAATCACTGCGGGTAAGATTTTTTTTCTGCATTGCAATGCAGCTGAACTGTCTGCAAAGAAAAGCGTTCTGTTTGCATAAGAAAACAAATCGGTGTAAACAGAATACCTAAACAAAGTATCAACCGATATAGATGCTGCAAGATAACCTACAAAGTTAGCTTCCATTTCTTTTGCATAACCAAGCTGGTGTGCTACTTCGTGGCAGCTGGTAAATGGTTGTGTAAATTTTGGTACAGTTGTATTTATTTGCGCCTCGCCAGTAATGGGATTATAGTATCCTAAAAAGCCAGTATAATTACCAAGCCATCCCCACATTGAATTTTTTATTGCAGGATTTTTATATTCAAGAAAGGAATATTTTTCAGCAAGTACTTTATAAGCATTTTCTGTTTTAATAAATAACTCTTTTGTACTTGGGTAGGCAATATTTTGTTGCAGTAAAATTAGTTTCGAACTGTTCATCTTTTCTACCAAAACTTCATTTATTGTTTTTAATTCTTCTAATGAATATTTGTTAATGGTAAGATTCAATTGTGAAGCAATACCCATTCTATTGTAATTTATTCCCCAAAAAATATTGAATAATAGGTATACGATACAAAACTTTGTAAGGACAGAGATAAAGCTGTTTGTTATCTTTTCTCTGGCATTTTGTCTTCTTTTTTTAGTAAAAAGGAATCTGCAAAATTGAAATAGTTTTATTAACAGATAAATTCCCAACCCTCCATAAATAAAATCTCCTATACTAAAGGGTGCCCATGCAAAAAAAGCCCTTAGTATTGGAGAAAAGTTTGAATAGAAATAAGTAGAATAACCTGTCTCTACTCTCTGATTATTAGCAGCATATAAGTTAATTAATACACAACTTAGGAATAATATACCTAGAAATAACCATTTTTTTTTACGCTGCATATCTATAAATCATTGTTTTGTTATCAAAAATGAGGCATTTTACTAAGGAAATAGCTTTATTGGGCTTAAAATTAAAAAAATAGTTCGTACATTTGCAATCCTTTAAAACGTGTGCCATGGGAAGCAAGAGGAAGTATGAAATAGCATTTGTAGGTTTAAAGCCTGGCGAGCATGAGTTTGAATATAATTTGGACGATAGCTTCTTTAAAGAAAGAGGTGCAGAAGAGGAAGGTAAAATAAATGCAAACGTAAAAATCTTGTTGGATAAGAACAGGGGATTTATGTTACTTAAATTCTTAACAGGTGGTACGGCAGAAGTAAACTGTGACAGATGTGGGAATTTATTAGAAGTAGATCTTTGGGATGAATTTACGATGGTTGTAAAACTTATTGAAAACCCCGAAGAGATGAACCAGCAAGAAGAGGATGCAGATGTTTTTTACATTTCAAAGACCGAAAGCCACATTGATGTGAGTGATTGGTTGTATGAATTTGTAATGCTAAGCATACCAACCCAGCATGTTTGTGCAGAAAATGAAAAAGGAGAATCGCTTTGTAACAAAGCAGTTTTAAAAAAGCTTGAAGAAATGAGGGCTACAAGTGAAGAACAAATAGGAAATTCTATTTGGAAAGGGCTAGAAAAATTTAAAGACAATTGATGACTGATAGCATACCGTTAGTAGTCATAAGAATACATACTTTATACAAATACTAAAAAAAACAAATCATGCCAAATCCAAAAAGGCGCCATAGTCAGCAACGCAGTGCAAAGAGAAGAACGCATTACAAAGCAGTAGCTTCTACACTTAGTGTAGATAGCACTACAGGCGAAACACACGTACGCCACCGTGCACATGTAAGCGAAGGAAAATTATTCTACAAAGGGAAGTTGGTAGCTGAAAAAGCACCACTTAGGGCAGTATAATACCTTTTTTAAAATCCTTTATTCCAAAGTCGGTCTTGTGTAATACCAAGCCTAGCTTTGGAATTTTTAATTTTTAAATTTTCTTGCAATGATTAGTATCGGTCTAGATATGATGGGTGGTGATTTTGCTCCTTTAGAAGCAGTGAACGGTGTTGCAGCCTTTTTAAAAGATAATAAAGAGGAAATTAAGTTAGTTCTTATTGGCGACCAAGAAAAGATTAAAGAAGAAATTAGTAAAAATCATTTACCAGAAACCGACTACAGCATTGTGCATGCTCCAGAAATGATAGAGATGCACGAACATCCTACAAAAGCACTAAAGGAGAAGCCGCAGAGCTCCATTGCAATTGGATTTCAATTATTAGCTACCGATAAAATAGATGCATTTATAAGCGCTGGTAATACGGGCGCAATGATGGTAGGTGCACTTTTTAGCATAAAGAAAATAGAAGCTGTATTAAGGCCTACCATTGGAGCATACATGCCAAGAGAGGATGGATCCTTGGGATTGTTGGTAGATGTAGGCCTTAATGCCGATTGTAAACCAGAAAACCTAAACCAGTTTGCTGTATTGGGCTCTTTGTTTGCAGAGCATGTCTTAAAAGTTGTAAATCCTAAGGTGGGTTTGGTTAACCTCGGAGAAGAGGAAGGTAAAGGTAATATACTAGCACAAGCTACTTACCCCTTATTAAAAGAAAATAAGCATATAAAATTTATAGGGAATATTGAGGGCCGAGATATCCTTTTGGACAAAGCTGACGTGATGGTATGTGAAGGATTTACAGGCAATGTTGTTTTAAAAATGGCAGAAAGCATTTACGATATTGTAAAACGCCGGCAAATTGAAGACGAGCATTTTGAACGATTTAATTTTGAAACTTATGGAGGCGTGCCGGTATTGGGTGTGGCAAAACCAGTAATTATTGGGCATGGCATCAGCGGAGCCACTGCATTTAAGAATATGATAAAAATTGCCAGTCGTATGATAGAGACAGACTTAAGCGGAAAAATAAGAGAATGTTTCGTAGGATAAATTCATTAGCGGATAAGACTAATGTTAAACTTTGTATTAAAAGAAAACGCTCGATAAAATCGAGCGTTTTCTTTTAATTTAGTAAACTAGGTGTTTTCGTTGCATTGTATATAAGAATAGGAAAAGCAATGTGAAAAATGCCAAAAAATAAAATACCATACCCGAAAGTGAAAATAATCCAATAAAAAATGCAGAGGTTAAGAAAGGTAACAATTGACCAATAACATATAATAGATAGCCTTGTTTTCGTCTTTTACGCATTTGTAATGCACCTACAAAACATAAGGCAAGCGCAATTACAGTTAATAGTAAAATAGGGATTCTATTTTCATAGCTTTTGGTAGTCATTGCATCATAATTTTCCTTACTCGGTAGCATAGCTTTTACAAAAGCAGGAGCTTCGGCGCTATACATTTTTTCCATTGTATCTTCTTTTTTTTCAAAATTTGTTTTAGCACTAAAAAAACCTATAACTGAAAAAATTAATCCAATAGAACATCCGATAAAAGTAAGTATTGATAACACGTTTATTCCTGATGGAACTTTTTGCATGTCTATTTCTTGGTCATTCAATGTATCTGTCATAAAATAAATTTTGTCCAAATTACTTAATATTTTATAACAAAAATAAAAAATGATTCAATTCTGAAAAAAAGAATGGATTAAGTAATGCTTATTATTTCATTTTAATTAAAATCATCTTCATTAAAATCTTCTTCACTAAAATGTTCACTGCTCATATTTAGCATACTACCCATCAAATCTTTGAACTCAATTTTTCCATCAATAAATTTTTTGCTTATGAGTGAGTGGGCAGCCAAGCCATGTAAAACCAATTCCATAAGAAGGGCTGTTTCTTTTTCTGATAGGTTATTGTAGTGTTTTTTTACCAGTGCATGCAAGCCACTTACTTTATAAAGTTTTTGTACTTTATCATCGTCTTTTGTTTCCAAAAATAAGTTAAGTGCATTGCCACTGTCAAACCAACTCGTTATTGCTTTGTAAGGATTTTCTGGTGCTGGTTCTTTTCCTTTTCTTTTCTTTAAAGTATCTGGGTCCGGAAAATATTGTTTGAATTGTGTTCGAATTGCTTTCTCCAATAAATTAAATGAAACCTGGTAAGGACCTTCTTGTTCCCCCTCATAAACCAATTCTATTTTTCCTGTAATAGATGGAATGATTCCATTTAAGTCACTTATCCAAACTTGCGTATTCGCTTCATCATTTATAATAGCTCGTCTTTCTGCAGCACTTACTGCATTTTCAAATGCTGCAATGGTAAGCCTGGCACTTACGCCACTTTTCTTGTCCACAAACTCACTTTCTCTTGCTTCAAACGCCACTTGTTCAATCAATCTTTTTACAAGATCACTTATGGCTACTTTTTCTTTTTGTGCATCGTTTATGGTAGCTTCCTGTTCGGTTATTTGCAAAGCTGTTTCCAACGATTTAGGATAGTGTGTTAGTATCTGGCTTTCTATTCTATCTTTTAATGGTGTTACAATGCTTCCCCTGTTCGTGTAATCTTCGGGGTTGGCAGTAAACACAAACATTACATCCAATGGCAAACGAAGTTTGAAACCACGTATTTGCAAATCTCCTTCTTCTAATATATTGAAAAGCGACACCTGTATTCTCGCTTGCAAATCGGGCAATTCATTTATTACAAAAATGCAACGATTGCTTCTTGGAATAATGCCATAATGCAACACACGTTCATCCGCAAAATCCAATTTTAAATTGGCAGCTTTTATGGGGTCGATATCTCCAATAAGGTCTGCAACACTTACATCTGGCGTTGCTAATTTTTCGCCATAACGTTTGCTTCTATGCAACCAAACAATGGGCGTGTCATCTCCTTTCTCCTCAATCAAATCCAAGGCATATCTAGAAATTGGTTGCAAAGGATCATCATTTATTTCGCTGCCGCTTACAATTGGAATATATTCATCCAATAATTCTATCATGAGCCTAGCCATACGGGTTTTAGCTTGTCCACGTAAACCAAGAAAAAGGATATTGTGTCTACTAAGCAATGCTCTTTCTGTATCTGGTATAACAGTGTCTTCGTATCCAAGGATACCTGGAAAAGGATTTTCTTTTGCTTTAATTTTATTGATAAGATTTTCTCTTATTTCA
>JANMGS010000344.1:0-1597 GCA_031374745.1 Ferruginibacter sp.
ACCGAAGAACAAATAAAAGAAGCTACTAAACAGTTCATAGGCGAAATACAGCAATTTCCCCCCATCTATTCAGCCATAAAGAAAGATGGTGTTGCATTATACGAACTTGCTAGAAGAGGAGAGGAAGTAGAATTAAAAGCAAGAACTATAACCATTAATGAATTTGAAATTACGAATATAACATTACCATTTATTTCCTTTAGAGTACTTTGTGGTACGGGTACGTATATACGCAGCCTAGCCCATGATTTTGGTGCTGCACTTGGTTGCGGTGGATATCTAAGCGAACTACGAAGAACAAAAATTGGCGAATACCAAGTAGACAATGCCTTGAGTATGGAATCTTTTTTACAAAATTTATTGTTGGATTCTGCGAACGTCTAGTTTGGTTTAATTTGCTGGGTTACCTTAATACTATGCTAAATTTTATAACTATTCTTAAATTTAATTTTAGCTCCATATCTTTGCAACCTTAAAAAAAAAATATGCCATACTTATTTACATCCGAGTCCGTTAGTGAAGGACATCCAGACAAAGTTGCTGACCAAATTAGTGATGCACTTATCGACAATTTTTTAGCTTTTGACCCAAGCAGTAAAGTAGCATGCGAAACCCTTGTTACAACAGGACAAGTTGTATTAGCAGGCGAAGTGAAAAGTAAAGCTTATTTAGATGTACAAGAAATAGCTCGTGGCGTTATTCGTAAAATTGGATACACAAAGAGTGAGTATATGTTTGAGGCAAACTCTTGTGGTATTTTAAGTGCAATACACGAACAGTCTGGTGATATTAACCAAGGTGTGGATAGAAAAAAGAAAGAAGAACAAGGTGCAGGTGACCAAGGTATGATGTTTGGTTATGCAACCAATGAAACAGAAAACTATATGCCGTTGGCTTTAGCACTATCTCACGATATCTTAAAAGAATTGGCAGAAGTACGTAGAGAAAATAAAGCGATTAAATACTTGCGTCCAGATGCAAAAAGCCAAGTAACATTGGAGTATGATGACAACAATGTACCTGTGAGAATTGAAGCGATAGTCGTATCTACACAGCACGACGATTTTGGAAAAGACGAAGTAATGTTGGCTAAAATTAAAAAAGACATCATAAATATTGTTATACCTCGTGTAAAAGCAAAATATAAAAAATACGATCACCTTTTTAATAATAAAATTAAATACCACATTAACCCAACCGGTAAGTTTGTAATTGGTGGTCCTCATGGTGATACTGGCCTTACGGGACGTAAAATCATTGTAGATACATACGGTGGTAAAGGAGCACATGGTGGAGGCGCATTTAGCGGAAAAGATCCTAGTAAAGTAGATAGAAGTGCAGCGTATGCAACAAGGCATATTGCAAAAAACTTAGTAGCAGCAGGGTTGTGTACAGAAGTGTTGGTGCAAGTAAGTTACGCCATTGGTGTAGCCCAACCAACTAGTATCAATGTAAACACCTATGGTACTTCTAAAGTAAAAATGACCGATGGCGAAATTGGTAAAATGGTGGAAGGTATTTTTGATATGCGTCCTTACTTCATTGAGCAACGTTTGAAATTAAGAAACCCTATGTACAGCGAAACTGCTGCTTATGG
>JANMGS010000357.1:0-10995 GCA_031374745.1 Ferruginibacter sp.
TGGTTTGTAAAAAACATGCCAGATGTAAATCAAAACAACCCTTATGCAGCAAATTATCTTATTCAAAATGCTTTGTGGAGTGTAGAGGAATTTGGCGTAGATGGATGGAGAATTGATACATACATTTACAACGACATACCATTTATGAACAGATGCAATAAGGCGCTGATGGATGACTTTCCGAATATTACGATGTTTGGAGAAACTTGGGTACACGGGGTTGCAAACCAAAGTTATTTCTGCGAAAATATCATAAATTCAAAAATAAAAAGTAACCTGCCCAATACCACAGATTTTCAAACATTACTTTATGGCATTCAACCTGCATTAAATGAAAAATTTGGATGGACAGAAGGGGTAAATAAATTGTACAATACCGCTGCCCAAGATTTCTTATATAAAAACCCCATGGGGCAGGTTATATTTTTGGGAAACCACGATTTGCCAAGATTTTTTTCTACAATAAACGAAGATATCGACAAATATAAAATGGCATTGGGTTGGTTACTTACTTTTCGTGGCATACCACAATTATATTACGGCGATGAAATTTTGATGACAGGTTTTACAAATCCTGATGGATTGGTTCGCTTAGATTTTAAAGGAGGTTGGAAAAATGATGCCGAAAATAAATTTACTGCCGCAGGAAGAACAGACAAAGAAAACGATGTGTTTAATTACATAAAAAGGCTGGCAAATTTTCGGTTACGATCTAGTGCGTTGAAAACGGGTAAAATGATGCAATACACGCCCGATAATGGATTATACACTTATTTCAGGTACGATAAAAACGAAACCATTATGTGTGTAATGAATACATCGGAGGAAGAAAAGGAAATAGATGCTGCCAAAAATTATACAGATATAACAGGAGGTTTTACCAGTATGAAAAATATTTTTACAGATGCCAACCTGAGCATGAAAACTACCATAAAGGCAAAGGCAATGTTGATTGTGCGTTTACAAAAATAGATAAAGCAATATCAAGCTTAGCTATTAACCCAGCAATATTTGTGCTAAATCTTTTTTAGTAGATGCAATATTGTTTACTGTTTTAGCTGTAGATGAGTCTCTAATGATAAGTTTCGATTTTAATTCGATATTTTGTGAAGTAGGATCTATTTCTTTATTTTCAATGAGTTTAAAGAGCACACTGGCTGCTTCTCTCCCTATTTCGTATGCAGGTTGTGTAATGGTGGTCAAAGATGGGTTTAATAAAGAGGCAGTTTGTAAATTAGAGAAGCTTACAATTTTCAAATCTAGGGGTATATTCAAATTTATTTCATTGCAAATTTCATAAGTTGAAATGGCTAATTCTTCCACGGACGCAAACAAACCATTTGGTTTATTAGCTGAAGTAAGTAAATTTTTTATTTTCAATTTATTTGCCGTTTCATCATAATTACAATCTACAATATACCGTTCATCTTCAATTAAATTATGTGCTTTTAATGCATCCAAATATCCTCTTTTTCTATTATTGCTGATAGATAAAACATTGGAAATAGATAAAAATGCAATTTTTGTGCAGCCATTTTTTATTAAATGTTCTGTACCGATATATGAACTCTCATAATCATCAACTGTAATTTTTGGGGCATCTATATTTTCTGCAACCCTATCGAAAAAAACCAATGGTATGCCTTTGTCTTTTAATGCCGCTAAATGACTGGTGTCGGATGTTTCACTAGATAGAGAAATCATAATGCCATCCACCCTTCCATTTTGTAAATGTTTGGATACAGAAATTTCTTTTTCTAGGGCTTCATGTGTTTGATAAATTAATACATGGTAATCTTTTTCTTGTGCAAACGACTCGGCACCATTAATGGCAGATGAGAAAAAGTTGTTAGCTATGGCTGGTATGATTACTGCAATCGTATTGCTCTTTTGGTTGCGCAGGTTGCTTGCAAAAGGATTGGCATGGTAATTTAATTCCTTGGCTTTCTCTTGCACTTTTTTCTTTGTTGCTATACTAATTTCTGCACTATCCCTAAGAGCTTTAGAAATGGTGGAAATGGAAAGGTTGAGTTCTTTTGAAAGTTGTTTTAGGTTCATAATAGAACTGCAATTGTAAGATTTTTTTTTTAATTCTTGTGCTGAAATATTAACGCTGAATTTTGTATTGCTCTATTTTTCATAATTTCATACTACCATTTTGTTGTATGATGTAGAGAGGTGTTCGTATTTTATTAATGCGTTATTTTATTTTAATATTTATCTGTATCCTAGTTTCGAACAAACTGTTTGAAGGCGCAATGATTTTTGCCGCAAACCTTTTGCAATTAGCAATAGTCAGGAAAAGTTATTTATTTTATTAAATTTATTTTTAATTTAAAGTACTAATTACCATATTAATATAGTTTTTTTTTAAAAATATATATCTACGAAAACGTTTGCATCAAAATTATTTGTACTTTTATTTTTTAACAGTTGCTTGTCTAATAATTAACAGTTGCTTGGCTATTAGTGAACTTATAGAATTATTAATCTACAAATTGCTTGTTGGTTATTGGACAAATTGTTATTGCTATATCTAAAAACGAAAAAACAAAACTTCATTTATGAAAATTCACTTGAAACAGATCCTAAAGATTTGCATGATGCTTTTCTTTATAACAGGCACTGTTACTGCATTTGCACAAAACAGTGTGAGTGGCGTGGTAACAGATTCGAAAGATGGCAGCCCGGCAGTGGGGGTTACAGTCAATGTAAAAGGTACAAAAGTTACTACTACAAGTGATGTAGCTGGTTCTTTTACTATTGCAGCAACTTCTACAAGCACACTTATTTTTTCATCTGCTTCTTATAGTAGAATGGAAGTTGCTGTTAATGGTCAAACAACAATAAACGTTTCTTTAGTACCAAGTACTACTAGTTTGACAGAAGTTGTTGTGGTGGGCTATGGCACACAGCAAAGAAAGTACATGACAGGATCTGTAGCTAAGGTAGATTCAAAAGCTTTTACAAGCACACCTGCACCAAGTTTTGATGCTGCTTTGCAAGGAAGAGCTCCAGGATTACAAGTTCAACAGGCAAATGGTTCATTGGGAGGTGCCGTAAGGTTAAGGGTTAGAGGTACAAGTTCCATTTCTGGCAGTGGCGAACCATTGTACGTTATTGATGGGGTTCCTTTTGCAAATACCGATTTGCAAGCAGGTTTTGGAAGTGGTCTAGACCAAACAAAATCAAACAATACCAACCCACTTGCGAGTATAAACCAAAATGATATTGAATCTATTGAAGTATTAAAAGATGCAGCGTCTGCATCTATATATGGTGCTCGAGCTGCCAATGGTGTAATTCTAATTACCACAAAAAAAGGAAAGAGTGGTAAAACACAAATTACGCTTGATGCTATAACAGGTGCTTCGGAAATTACAAGAAAACTACCACAATTAAATTCAGCTGAATGGTACCAGCTCTACAATGAAGCAAGGGTAAATGATGGGGGTTTGCCATTGGGTCCTAACCAAACTATACCTGGTTTATCACTTGGCTATGTGTATGACCCGGCTGTAAATACAGATTGGATAGACCAAACAACACAGAGAGGAACTTTGTATGAAGCTAACCTTTCTGCAAGAGGTGGAAACGAAAAAACTCGTTTCTTTTTGAGTGGTGTTTATCGTGACGAAAAAGGCGTTTTGGTTGGAAACAAATTCCAAAGAATTGGTGGAAGGGTAAATATCGATAATAAAGCGTCTGAAAGATTGGACCTTGGAGTACAAATAGGTCTTTACTCTACAACAAACAATGAGGTACCTACTTCTTTTAGAGGTGGAGTTGGTTCTGCTCAATCAAACGCATTACCAATTTTTCCAGTGCTAAATCCTGATGGTAGTTATTTTGGTACACAAGTAAAATATAATCCTGGTATTAACCCAGTTGCAAATCTTCAAAATACATTTGTTAATAAAACTATCAGGACATTTGCCAATGTAAATGCTACTTATAAATTCACAAAAGAGCTATCTTTTAGAAGTGAAATAGGTATCGATTTATTGAACCAAAAAGAAGTTTTGTACGAACAAGGGTTTAACAGATGGTACCAAAACACACAATTGGCTTCGGGGGCTGAAAGAAATGTTGATAATACCAACATAAATACAAACAATTATTTTTCATATAACAAAGGGCTAGGCAAAAGAGGAAAATTAGATGCTACAGTAGGCTTTGCAGTAAATACTTTAAAGTTTAAGGAGCTTTCTTACAGACCACAATCTGATGCTGTAGGGTTTAATAATCCATATTTTACAAATGGTACGGCTGGTTTAGGTTGGTCTCCACTAGCACCTTCTACTATTACGAATGGCTCTCCAGTAACTGCTTATGCTAGTCCAGATATTAAATCAGGTTTCGTTTCATATTTTGCAAGAGCGAATTACCGCTTTATGGATAAATATTTAGTGGGTCTAAGTTTACGTGCAGATGGATCACCAAGATTTGGAGCTAATAACCGCTTTGGTTACTTCCCTGCTATTTCTGCAGGCTGGATAGCATCAGAAGAAAGTTTTTTACAAAACAGCAAAGTAATTAATTTTTTGAAAATAAGAACTTCTTATGGGCTTACAGGAAATGCTGAAATTGGTGACTATAGATTCTTAGAATTATTTAATCCGGCTGGTGGTTATGGCGGTATCAATGGACTTAGACAAGGTTCACTTGCTAATCCAGATTTGACATGGGAAAAAGGACAACAATTTGATTTAGGTATTGATTTTGGTGTATTGAAAAATAGAATTAGTGGTAGCATTAGTCTTTATACAAAAACAAGTAAAGATTTATTGTTAAACAAGCCAGTACAACGTTCTACAGGTTTTGCTAATATAGCTTCTAACGTAGACGTACAAATTAGGAACAGAGGAATTGAATTGGTATTAAATTCTACCAATGTTTCTACAAAAGATTTTAAATGGACAACTTCATTTAATATCTCTCGCAACGAAAATAAAGTATTAACAGTAGCAGGGTTCACCGATCCAGATTTCCTTGATTTGAGTGAAGGCGATACCCGTGTAATTGCTGGCTACCCATTAGGACAAAATTACTTGCCTATATATTTGGGTGTAGATCCTTTAACGGGAGTAGCCCTAATTCAAGAAAAAGCCACTGGAAAAGCCATACCGTTAACCGCTGCATCTCAGAATGCAAACAGGGTTCCTGTAGGTAATCCTAATCCAGATTTCTTTGGTGGTATAGATAATACCATTACTTATAAAGGATTTGACTTAGGCTTCCTATTTACCTTCCAATACGGAAATGATATTTACGATGATGGTGCAAAATATCAAATGGGTGGAAGATTAAATTCGTGGAACCAGCGCAGAGAATTATTATCTAGATGGCAAAAACCTGGTGATATTACAGATGTACCAAGAGCTTCCTTAACCGTAGATGCAGATAATACCAATTCGTCTAGATTTTTGTTCGATGTATCATACCTTCGTTTGCGTAATGTTTCTTTGGGTTACACTTTGCCAGCTGAAATCGTAAGCCGAGCAAAAATTACAAATGCAAGAATTTACGTGTCAGCTTCTAATATTCTTACGTTTACCAAATATGCGGGTTGGGATCCAGAAGTTGTTCGTTATAGATTTAACAATGGTGCTTCTAACGGTGCTTCTAATGCTCCCTATTTGCCTAGTCCACAAGCTAAAAGCATAAATGTGGGTGTTAGTCTAACTTTGTAATTTTAATTTAAATCTTTAAAATAAAGAGAATGAAAAAAATAATGATATATACTTTTTTAGCTGTAGCCATATTGTCTACGAGCTGCAAAAAAGTATTGGAACAAATACCTGGCGATGCACAACCTGGCGATGACGTATTAAAAACCGGTGCGAATGTAAATGCAGTTTTGGCTGCTTCTTATGAGCGCTTTGTAAACAATGATTTTTTAGGCGGCAATGTTACTAAAACAGCAGAATTATATGGTGATCAAATAAATTTTGTAAACGTAACGGGTGGTTCTGAGGTACAATTTACACAAAGAGCCTTTAGTACCTTTAATGGGATAGGTCGTAGCCTCTGGTTTACAGGTTATGAAGCAATAGGAAGAGCCAATGTTGTTATTAAAGCTATAAACGACAATACTTTTAATGATACAAAAGACTCAACAAAAAACGTTTGGCGTGGTGAAGCTTTATTTATTCGTGGTGCATCGCATTTCGAATTGACAAGATTATTTGCTAAACCTTATACAAGCAATCCTACTGTGGATCCTGGAATTGTGGTAAGACAAAAGGCATTAACAGCAAATGAAGCACAAGTGGCCGTACAAAGAAATACCGTAAAGGAATCGTACGATGCAGCAATAGCTGATTTGAAACTTGCAGAAACACTTTTACCATCGGCAAATGGTGGAGGTCGTGCTACAAAATGGGCTGCAAAGGCTTATTTGGCAAGAATTTATTTTAATATGGCCGATTACACAAATGCCGCCCTTTATGCCAATGACGTAATTACAAATAGTGGTTATACCTTGGGTACCGATGTAACATTACCATTCAAATCGACCGGAACACCCCCTAATCCTCCTACTGGAGTTGTGTTTATGATATTTGGTAATGGAGGTACACAGCGTGGAACTTTCTGGAATACAGATGTAAACAATACCTATTTACCGGTGAGCAGCGCCTTAGGTACTACAATAGGCTCTCGAGGTGGTACAAGATCGTCACTGCTTTCTGTACAAACAACCAATTCTCCAGCAAGAACGGTTTCCCTAAAATGGAGTTTATTGGGGGCATCCACGGATATAAATGTTCCGTTAATAAGATTATCTGAAATGTACCTTACACGTGCTGAATCCAATGTGCAAAAAGGTGGATTTTCTGATGCAAATATAAGAGCAGATTATAATGCAGTAAGGGCGGTAGCGGGTGTAGCCCCAGATGTTACAACTGTTGGAGCAACTGCACTTCTTACAGCAATTAGAACTGAAAGGGCAGTTGAATTTTTTACGGAAGGAGATGGGTACCACGAATTGAGAAGATTAAAATTGGATGTTCGTGGAATCGCCTATAATGATGCAAAAGGGTTATTAAAAATTCCTGATGGAGAAGTGGGAGCTAATCCTGGAATGATACAGAATTAAAATATTTATAAAGTAAAAATAAAATAAAATGAAAAACATAATCACACTTTGTTTTGCCGCTATTGTTGCTTTAACACTTTTTACATCTTCTTGTAAAAAAATAAGTTACAGCGAAATAGGCGAATCAATAAGTTTAGAAAAGAATCTAATTGGAAACTGGAAATTGGATAGCATTATTCAAGTAGATCAATTGGCGGTAGATAAAGGCTTTCCTACCTTAGTACAACGCCAAAATATTACAGCAGTTTTTCCATTTAGTTCTGTTACCGCCGCATTTACAGATGGCGGTACTGGCAAAGCCGGTACATATAGTTTTACCAATACTGGTAATGCACCTTTATTTTTTGCACCAACTGGTAACTGGTCTTATTTTGATAATGGCGGTGCGCTTAGGATAAAATTAGCGGGAACTACTCGAACAGATTCTATTGATTTTGCCAAAGCGTATAGGGTGACCGACAATAAACTTTCTGTTAGAGTTAATAGGCGGTTTTATAGTAATAACAAGATTTTTGTTTACTATGATTTCAATTTCTCTAGAAACTAATAAATTTATTTCGTACAAAGAAAAATACAACAATGAAAAATATATTATTAATTTTAACAATCGTTCTTACATCGTTTAGCAGTTTTGCACAAACTGCAACTGTAAGCCCTAGCAGTTTTACTGCGGAAGATCAAATTACAATAACTGTAGACCTTAATGGAACTTCTTGGGGTAATCCTGGGCAAGATGTATACATTTGGGGGTTTGTGCCAGGTTGTTGTGGTTCCCCTTTAAATGATCAAGGTGGTTTTGGATGGGGTAACTCAAATCCGTTAGCGAAATTTACGCCTATAGGAGGGAAGAAGTTTACTTATACGCTTACTCCTACTACCTATATGAATAAAACAGCAGCCCAAATTGGATCTACATTTGGTTTCTTGGCTAAAACGCAGAATGGTTCAAACCAAACACAGGATTTTACTTTTCCGGTAGATCCACTTACATTTACCCCATCTGTATTTAGGGTTTTCCCATCAAAATTCACGCAAGATGATGTGGTAACTTTTTATCTTGATAAAAATTTATTGGAAGCAAACAAAGCAGTACTTAAAGCAGCTACCGAAATATCAGTTTATACTGACATAGATTATGTTAAACCAGATGGTACTACAGGCTTTTTTCAAGTATCTCAATACTGTGAACCATTAAATACTGGAGATGGAAATTTTTATACAGGTCAAACAACTGTTGCTGATAATCCTGCTTTAAGAGCAAGGGATTTAGGAAACGGACTTTGGGCATGGACAATTGTTCCATCTAAATTTTTTAGAGTAGGGGATGTGGGACCAAAATTTCCTCCGGCAGGGTCTAAAATTACTAAAATAAAAGCGCATATCAGAACAAGACTTAGTCCGTACTGCCCGGGTACAACCGGCGATGCTGCTACCTTGGGAGATAATTTTGCTTTCCCAGTAACACAATAAACATTAAAAAGATATTTTTTTAAAGCCGAGCGAAAATTTGCTCGGCTTTAATATTGGTATATAAAAATAATTGATGAAATTGAATTTGTACAAATTGTGTTCATCTTATTATTGTTTAACCTTACTAAAATTTTATTTTAATCCTTTATCAGAATCATATATTTCAAAGGTTTTAATATGCACCATCAATACTTAAGATTAGTTGACAATGTAATTCGTATCATAAATAAATAACAATCATGAATAAAAAAATGAATAGGATTTTATTAATTTTTGCTCTTTTTAATTTTCAAAACGCATTTGCACAAACAAACCTTAAAGAAGTAGGTAATATTAAAACGGTAAAAATAGAAGGGCAAAATATAAAGATTACCACCGATGTAGCTTTTATAGAAGCCATGGTTTACAGTCCATCTATTATTCGCATAAGAATGGATAAGCAAGCTTTGAAAAAAGATTTTTCTTATGCCGTGGTTTCAGAGCCGCAGCAAACAAAAGTTTCTATAACCCAAAATGATAAAGAAATAATAATAGCTACAGATTCCTTAAAAGCTATTTTTCAAAAGAAACCATATAGTGTTGCATTTTATAACAATGAAGGAATTGTAATAAGTGAAGATGAGAAGGGATTAACAACATCATGGATGGGTGAAGAGGTAACCACCTATAAGAAAATGCAAGAGGGAGAAAGATTTATTGGTTTGGGTGAAAAGACCGGCGACTTAGATAGAAAAGGAAATGGCTATACCAATTGGAATACCGATGCATATGGTTACCAAACCGGACAAGACCCAATTTATGCAACGATTCCTTTTTACATAGGCATACACCACAATTTGAATTACGGTATTTTTATGGACAATACGTTTCAATCCGATTTTAATTTTGGTGCAAGCAACAACCGGTTTTCTTCTTTTGCTGCACGGGGTGGCGAAATGAATTATTATTTTATTTACCACAAATCGCTTGCAGACATTATTAAATCATACACATTGCTAACAGGCCGTATGAAAATGCCACCGCTATGGAGCTTGGGCTACCAGCAAAATAGATATTCATATTATCCCGATACAGAAGTTTTGAGAATAGCGCAAACATTGCGTGAGAAAAAAATTCCAGCAGATGGCATTACATTGGATATTCATTACATGGACAAATACCAATTGTTCACTTGGGATAAAGATCGCTTTCCCAATCCAAAGGGTCTCACAGATAAGTTGAAAGAAATGGGTTTTAAAACCACAGTGATTGTTGACCCAGGAATAAAAGTAGCGCCGGGTGCCGCAGCTTTTGATAGAGGAATACAACAAGATGCTTATGTAAAATACGTAGATGGTAAATACTACACCGGGCAGGTGTGGCCAGGTTGGTGCCATTTTACAGACTATTCATCCGAAACTGGTAGAAAATTTTGGAGAAGCGAAATGAAGTTTTTTCCAGATAATGGGGTAAGTGGTATATGGAACGACATGAATGAAATAGCCAGTTGGGGGCAGAAAATGCCCAGCAATATTCTCTTTGATTTTGAAGGAAGAAAAGCGTCCCATTTAGAGGCACACAATGTATACGGTTCTTTGATGGCTCGCACGAGTTATGAAGGGTACATTGCAAATACAAAAAACGAACGTCCATTTATTCTTACACGTGCGGGTTATGCTGGTTTGCAAAAATATACGGCCATATGGACAGGCGATAATCGCTCCGAAGACAATCACATGATAGCAGGTGTTCGATTAATAAATAGCCTTGGGTTGAGTGGTGTGGCTTTTACTGGTATGGATATTGGTGGTTTTACTGGAGGACCATCTACAAATTTGTTTGCCCGTTGGATGCAAATAGGTTCTTTTACGCCCTATTTTAGAAACCACAGTGCCATCAATACTAAATCATCGGAGCCATGGACCTATGGAGAAGAGGTAACAGATATTTCTAGAAATTATGTAAGCCTACGTTATAAGTTAATGCCTTATTTATACAGCAGTTTTTACGAAGCTACACAAACAGGCATGCCGGTAAACCGCTCGTTGGCCATTGAAAATACTTTTGATGACAATATTTATAACCCCGCTTTTCAAAACCAGTATTTATTTGGACAATCCATTATGGTAGCACCAGTAGAAGGGGGTAAAGATTTTATAAAAGTGTACTTTCCAAAAAATAATTGGTACGATTTATATACGGATGAATTAAATATGGTGGGTACCAAAAAGGCAGTAGAATTGAGTTTAGCTAAGCTACCCGTTTTTGTAAAAGAAAGTAGCATCATACCTATGCAGTCTCTTGTACAGTCCACTTCTATTGCTCCAACCGATACGCTGGTAGTTCATATCTACAAAGGAAATGCTACAAACCATTTTATTTATTATGAAGATGATGGCAAAAGTTTTGATTATGAAAAGGGCGTTTTTTACAAGAGAAATATTATT
>JANMGS010000367.1:0-2318 GCA_031374745.1 Ferruginibacter sp.
TCGCTAAAATCTTCTTTTGCGTAAATAGCATCTCTGTCATGTTGTACTTTCCACATTTTTGCATGGCCCATCAGTACGGTATTAAGCACAGTAACTTCATCAAAAGCAAATTGATTTTGAGCCAATACCGCCATACGCTCACCAGGAGAAATAGAAACGGTTCCTTTGTTTGGCTCTATTTCGCCACTTATTATTTTTATAAAAGTAGATTTACCAGCACCATTGGCGCCAATTATTCCATAGCAATTACCTTTTGTAAAACTGGTATTTACTTCGTCGAAGAGTACCCGCTTACCATAAGCAAGGCTTACATTATTTACACTTATCATAATTATCTAAAATGGGCGCAAAAGTAACGAAAAAAGAGATAAAAAGGATAAGATTTTATATATTAAGTTGAAGTACTTAAATGTTTGATTATGATAAAAAAAGGGAAATCTTTGAGAAAACAATAAAAATATAAAAATGACTATCCGTTAATGGGTTTAAAAGATTTTTATGTATAAAATACACAATTTATGATTTTTAAAGGGCTAGATCAAGATAATATTTCTGTTTTTTCTGTGAATCTGTGGCTAAAATATTGCCACAGATTCACAGAAAAGCTGTTCTGTATATGATTTTTCAACCATTACACAATTAGATTACAAATAATATGGATAAATTTATCGAGGTAAATTCTTTAAATGTAGAATGAACTTTTTCTACAGTTTATGTTCAATTTTCTACAATTTTATATTCCTTGTAATAGATAGCGGCTAGCTATTAAATATTATTAATGTGAAGCTTGGTATCTTTGAAAGTGCCAGCAAATTTATTTACCCCAACCCCATTCCAAAAAAGCAGGAAATGCTTTAGCCCAAGTTGGTACATCGTGTTTCCCATCTTGTATTTCCAAATATTCTATTTCATTATCTGTATATCCCTTTTTCTTTAATTCTTCCAATAGACTTTGAGCATCGTCTATCGAATCTATAATGCCATTGTTATTTCTGTCCGCTGTTTCATCTTGCGTGCCCACTTCAAAAAAGAATTTTAGCCAAGGATAATAATTCCCTTCACGTACTTGCCTGTGCATAATGCGATCTTGGTCTTCATTAAAGCTTGCATCTTCTTGATCTTTATCTCGCCACCACAACGAGCCACTAAATACCCCTACTTTAAAAAATTCATTTGGATGGTTCCATACAATATCCAGCGCACACAATCCTCCCAATGAAAACCCTGCAAATGACTTTTCTTTGAATGAAATGATTTCAAATTTTTTTCTTATAAAGGGCAATAATTCTTCAAAAATAAATTGCGTAAAAAGAGCAGCTTTCGCACCTCTACCTTTGTAGTCAATGATGTTAGCAGTACCATATTCGTTTTTTCTATCAGGAGCGCAATGAATACCAACACAAAAAACGGGCTCAATTTTACTAGCGGCATAAATATCATCTAGTATACGTTCGAAAGCCATTTTGCGTAGGTCCTGTCCATCATTTATCAGCAACAGACTTATAAAGGGCAAATTAAAATATTCAGGAGAATAGTAACAGTCAATAATCACATCTCTTTCTACATAAATAGAAGTAATTGTAAAACTATCGGAAGTAATGTGAGCTGTTTGTTGACTAACCATTGAACCCAAAATTAAGAAAAGCTTTGTAAAGTATGGCATCATAATTTACATAAAACATAATTTGTTTTATTGAATGTTAAAAAATATATTTGGATATAATTTAAATTTCTAAACCGTAAACAAACAAATATGAAAAAAATTGGTATACTGCATGGCAAGGAAAGGAGCTTCCCAGAAGCTTTTATAGAAAGAGTTAATAGTAAAAATATTGATGGGATTATAGCAGAACCTGTTCGTATTGACAAAGTTGTTCAAGGTGAAAGTAGCGGGTATGCAGTGATAATAGATAGAATTTCGCAAGACGTTCCTTGTTATCGTGCTTATTTAAAAAATGCAGCATTGTGTGGCACTGCGGTTATAAACAATCCTTTTTGGTGGAGTGCTGATGAAAAATTCTTTAATAATTGTTTATCTACAAAAATAGATGTACCGGTACCTAAAACCGTAATTGTACCTTCAACAGAATTACCTACCGATACCAGTGGAGAATCATTTTCAAACCTAGCCTACCCTATGGATTGGGATAATATTTTTAAATATATAGGTTTCCCTGCATACATGAAACCACATGCAGGTGGAGGATGGAAAAGCGTATATAAGGTAACAGACAAAGAAGATTTTTTTACCAAGCATGCTGAAACAGAACAACTGATAATGATGCTCCAAGAAGAAATCGTTTTTGACGAATATTATC
>JANMGS010000469.1:0-3164 GCA_031374745.1 Ferruginibacter sp.
TGTTTTCAATAAATACACTACAAAGTATCCAGATGATATGTTTGGGTATTATATGATAGCAAAGGCAAATTCGGGTATTGACACCAGCGGAACAACTGGTTTAGCGGCTACTTCATATCTTAAAGCCATTGAAATTGGTGAAAAAGCAACGGATAAGGCTAAAATTAAAGACCAATTGGTAGCAGCGTATACTTATATGTTGCAATATTCTTACAATGTAAAAAGAGACCAAGCCGCTGCTATTGCATATGCTGATAAAGCCTTGGAGGCAGACCCTACAGATGAGCAATCAATAAAGAACAAGGAATTTGTTACAAAAAATAACCCAAATGCAAAGCCAGCAACAAAACCAGCAGCTAAACCAACAACACAACCTGGTACAAAACCAAAAGTAGTTGCACCAGTAAAAAAAAAGCCGTAGTTAAAAAGAAATAAAACAAAAAAGTTCCGAGGTAAACTTCGGAACTTTTTTTATGCCATTAATTTAAGACTTGATATGGTATATTGGCTGCTGTAGCTTATTTTTGCACCTAATCACAACAAATACCTATGCAGTTTTTTTTTCTAAGGATTATTGAAAATGGTACTATAAATTATCTCCCGATAGTTTTGCAGCTAATTTTTGCCATAGGTTTTGTGGCAACAATGATTCTTTTGTCGAGTAAATTTGGTCCAAAAAGACAAACATCTGATAAGCTTGCCAATTTTGAAAGTGGAATAGAAATACAAGGAAATGCACGACAGCCAATGGCCATTAAATATTTTTTAATTGCTATCTTATTTGTTCTTTTCGATGTGGAAGTAATCTTCTTCTACCCATATGCCGTAAATTTCAGGGAATTTGCAAATGACCCTACTATGGGTTGGCATACTTTTTTAGCAGTGATACTTTTTGTAGCCTCTTTTTTGGCTGGTTTCATTTATATTTTTAAGAAAGGTGCTTTAAAGTGGGAGGAGTAAAAATAATGTGCAAACGTGCAGATGTGCAAATTTGCAAATATTAAGGGTTTATAAAATTAAAAAGTTGCTAATGAAATTTTGATATGGGCTTAAAAAATTGGCACATTTTCACATTTTCAAATTGGCATATTAAAAATAAATTATGTCTCGTCCAGTACAATACAACAACACAATAAAATTCGCTGGTATTCCGGAAGGATACATGGGCGAAGGTTTTATGGCTACCAGTTTTGAAAAAGTAGTAGGGCTTGCTCGCAAAAATTCGATTTGGCCATTGCCATTTGCTACGAGTTGCTGTGGCATTGAGTTTATGGCTACAGCTGCAAGCCATTACGACTTGGCTAGGTTTGGTTCGGAGCGTATGAGTTTCTCGCCTCGCCAATGCGATTTATTAATGGTAATGGGAACAATCTCTAAGAAAATGGGCCCAATTTTAAAACAAGTGTATTTGCAAATGGCAGAACCTCGTTGGGTTATAGCTGTAGGCGCTTGCGCAAGCAGTGGTGGCATTTTCGATACTTATTCTGTAATGCAAGGAATAGACCAAGTAATTCCGGTAGATGTATATGTACCTGGTTGCCCACCAAGACCTGAAGCTATTTTAGACGGCTTTATGAAAATACAAGAATTGGTGCACGCAGAGGGATTGAGAAGAAGGGAAAGCGATCAATACAAAGAGTTACTAAATAGCTACGGAATACAATAATACATTTTTGGTTTATAATTTTTATAAGGAATAATGGCATTAACAAACGAAATAATTCAACAGCGACTTACTGATAAATTTGGGGAACAACTTACACATTGGGATCAACCCTATGGGATGCTTACTTTTGTTGCGGAAAAGGAAATCAATATTAAAGTATTGCAGTTTTTGTTTGACGATGAGCAAATGCAGTTTAGGTTTCTTACAGATTTACAAGCGGTACATTATCCAGACAATAAAGGAGCAGAACTTGCCGTAGTATATCATCTGCATAACTTGAGCGACAATATTCGTATAAGGTTTAAAATTTTTACAGACATTGCAAAGCCAGATGTTTTTACCGCTACAGGCGTTTACGAATCTGCCAATTTTATGGAAAGGGAAACGTTTGATTTTTACGGTGTAAATTTTATTGGGCATCCAAATCTTATCAGAATATTGAATGTAGATGAGATGGATTATTTTCCTATGAGAAAAGAGTTTCCGCTAGAAGATCAAACTAGGATTGATAAGGATGATGAAATGTTTGGAAGGTAAATATTTTAAAGTAGCAATAAAACGAACTTAAGGAAACAACGATTTTTCGCTTTGTAATCTTTTTACAGTTGCGTGAAATAAAAAATAAATAAATGACAAGTACAAGTGAACACATTCTTTTACCAGAAGGTAGTTTAGAAAAACAAACAACCACGCTTAACCTTGGGCCTACACATCCTGCGACACATGGTGTATTTCAGAATATTCTTGAAATGGATGGAGAAAGAATTCTAAAAGCAACTTCAACCGTAGGTTACATTCACCGGGCTTTCGAAAAAATTGCTGAACGCCGCCCTTTATATCAAATTACCCCACTTACAGATAGGTTAAATTATTGTTCATCACCCATAAACAATATGGGTTGGCATATTACCTGCGAAAAATTATTAGGGCTTACTTTACCCAAGCGGGTAGATTATTTACGGGTTATTATTATGGAGCTTGCCCGTATTAGCGATCACCTCATTTGTAATTCTATTGTAGGGGTAGATACGGGTGCATTTACCGGATTCTTGTATGTAATGCAATACAGAGAATTGATTTATGAAATTTATGAAGAAGTTTGTGGTAGTAGGCTTACGACCAACATCGGCCGCATTGGTGGTTTCGAAAGAAATTTTACCAACACCGCTTTTCAAAAATTAGAAAAGTTTTTAGCAGAATATCCTAAAACATTAAAAGAATTTGATAACCTCCTACGCCGCAATAGGATTTTTATGGATAGGACTACAGGCGTAGGTGCTATATCTGCAGAGAGAGCGTTGAATTATGGTTTTACTGGACCAAACCTGCGTGCCTCGGGCGTAGATTATGATGTACGGGTGCATACTCCATACAGCAGTTACGGAGATTTTAATTTTACCGTACCAGTTGGTACAACGGGCGATTGTTACGATCGTTTCTTGGTGCGCCAAGATGAAATGTGGCAGAGTATAGAAATCATAAAACAAGCATACCAAAA
>JANMGS010000535.1:0-2602 GCA_031374745.1 Ferruginibacter sp.
AGCGGTGTTTATTTTATAGCTTACACACAGATCTTTTGTAGCATCAATGATGGCTTTATTAAAATCTACAATGGCATTTCTATTTTGTTGCAAATGCTTAGGTATTTTTGCAAGGTCTGTATCCAAACCTACACAGAGGTAAGAGTTTTTTTGTTTGATTTGTTCTATTAAAATGTTGCGGTGCATAATAATTATGTTATTCTAGCAAAAGAGATAATAATGAGATAAACTATCCATGTTAATGATATGAAAATTAATCCTACAAAAGAAAATAGAAAAGTTTGAGCTAAATACTTCATTTTTTTTGCATACAGAAATAGTGTAATTAATGAAAGTATAATGGCTTGCGGTAAACATAGAAAAAAAAGACTTGGAGTATATATGCTGAAAGTAAAAACTATAATATTTATAAAAATTATTATTATTCTAGTATTCACTTAATTTTTCTACTTTGTAATTCTTCAATATACAATTCGATGGCTTCCTTTCCCATTGCTAGGGCTTCTTCGATGGTATCTCCTTGTGTAATGCAACCTGCTAAAGCAGGAACAGTAACCATATAACCACCCTCTTCTTCTTTAGTTAATAATATTTTATAAGTATAATGCATGCTAATATTTTCCTCACAAATATAATTAAATCATACTAAAAGGATAATTAAATTAGTCGCTTTTCTATTTCATTAGCAATCAGCAAATCATCCTCATTACTATTTCGCTCTTTCAGCTTTGCAATGATATTTCTTTTTTCGGCTGTGGTTTTATTTTGACTTAGTTTAAATACATTTTCAAGGCTTTCTACTTCTATTGTAAAACCAACAATCGCTTTAATATGTTGCATCTTGTATTCTTTGGGTACATTATTAAAAGCTGCAATTGTTTCTACCTCTTCATACTTATTGGTAACTGCTTTTATGGCTTCGTATGTGCCTTCTTCATCGGTAAATTTAATTTTTCCTTTTGCATGTACACTCATGTAATCCCAAGTAGAGGCCGTTTGTGGGTTTGCGTACCAACTTGCACTTACGTAGCAATGTGGCCCAGTAAATAATACCAACACATTTTCGTTTCTTTCAAAAGCAATATGGTGGTCGGTTTTTTTCATTAAGTGTCCAGTCAATAAAAGTTTACCATCTTTTTCTTCCACCTCCAAAGGTATCTGAGTGGCTACAGGATACATTTCTCCAAATCCAGTAATCATAGCAAATGAATTTTCTTTCATAAATTCAATTACTAGTTTAGTATCATCCTCTGTGTAGTATGGGATTTTGTACATATTGAATAATTATGATAAAAACGACAATATTTTTTCTTCTACAATATTACTTTCCCAAATAGTATCAATATTGGGCAAAGCCATTACCCGCTTCATTATTTCCTCTTGTTTTATACTGTTTTTCAACGCTTCGCTATAACGTATATGCGGACTAAATGTTACTTGCGAATAGGCAGGTATCCACTTCGTAGGATATTTTTTACTAAAGTTGGCCTCTATTTTTTTCTGTAATAAAAATGTTGCATCCCCTGCTTTGTCGCTCATTTCTTTAAAGTTATTCAATGCCAATGTTGCAATGGCATCAGCATCAGGTTTTCTTAATTGTTGGTATTCTTGTAAAATCAGTTCCCAATTTTCATTGTGTTTATCTATCAATGAATTTAAAACCAAACAATCTTCAAAACCACAGTTCATGCCTTGTCCAAAAAATGGAACAATGGCATGAGCTGCATCACCAATCAGCGCAAATTTATCTTCACGTACCCATGGGTAACATTTTACGGTTACAAGTGAAGCGGTGGGGTTATTGAAAAAATCATCCGTTAAGGTTGGAATAAGCGGAACAATATCAGCAAATGTTTTTTCAAAAAAATCTTTTACTTTTTCTTTTGTATTTAATGAAGCAAAGGATGGTTCTCCTTCAAAAGGAAAAAACAAGGTACAAGTGAAACTGCCATCAATATTGGGTAAAGCAATCAACATATAGTTTCCCCTTGGCCATATGTGTAAAACATTTTTTTCTATTTGAAAAGCACCATTTTCACCTGCGGGTATAGTCAATTCTTTGTAGCCCGCTTCTATATACTGTTGCTGGTATTCAAACCTGTCGGACTGCAATTGGTTTGTTAGCCGGGCCGCAGAGAATGCACCATCACTTCCAAAGAGCAATTGAAAGTGATGGGTTGAAATTTCTTTGGTTTGTGTATTTTCGAAATTAATTATATTCTCTTTCCAATTTATTTTTTCACACTTTTCATCAAAGAAAATTTCTACGCCGTTTTGTTCTGCTAAAGTCATCAATTTTTTATTCAATTCTCCCCTCGATACTGAATTTATAAATTGCCCTTCATTGCCATATGCTTGTTGGGCATAGGATCCATCAATATTGTGCATAAAACGTCCATGCATTGGGATGGCTATTTTTTTTATATCCTCCATAATGCCAATATCTTCTAAAGCTTTTTTGCCTCTATAGCTAAGGGCAAGGTTTATAGAACGACCAGCATCCATTTGTTCTTTGCGCATATCGCTGCGGCGTTCATATATTTTTACATTGTAACCTCTTTTGGCTAAATAGATAGAAAGCAATGAACCTACTAAACCTGCA
>JANMGS010000260.1:0-2732 GCA_031374745.1 Ferruginibacter sp.
ACTTTGTTGTTTATATAAACAACTTTACCATCTTGCAATAAAAAAGTACGTTTTAGTTCATCTACCGTTTTGTTTTTTGTAATATAGGCTACCAGGTTTTCAATGGGTGCTTCTCCATCATCCAAGGTTATGAAATCGTAAAACTCAAATACCCTTGCATCGCTTACAGAGCGTAACTCTGTATTGGCAAATCCGCCTCCCATCATTACTTTCACCGCTGGATAGTGCTGCTTAATCCATTGCCCACATCGAAGCGATGTATATAAATTGCCTGGGAAAGGAATAGAAAGCGCAACCATTTTTGGTTGTACCGTTTTCATTTTTGCTTCCAAGATTTCTATCAAAATTTCGTCTACAAAGCTGTATGGTTTTTGCAACTCATTGTACAGTTCATCAAATGTATTGGCAGACCTACCCAGCTTCTCTGCATATCTGCTAAAGCCAAAATGATGGTCCACCGTTTCTTTTATAAGATCAGATAAATCTTCCAAATACATGGTGGCAATATATTTTGCCCTGTCCTGTATGCCCATATTGCCAAAGGCTTTTTCCAAATCGTCTGTATGCAAAAACCTAGATGCTTCTGGCAACATATCTCTTTTACAAATACTATGAGCAAGTGTGGGATTATTGTCTTGCAAAAAGGAAACAACTGCATCAATAGTATTGATGTAGTCATCTTTGAGCGCAATCATTCTTTTAATATTATCAGAGCATGCTATTTGTGTATCTGCTATTTTTTGAAAAACTGTTTTCAATCCGGTTTTGGAAAACAATGCCACTGTAACTTCTATACCCAAATCGCATTGGTAAGACGATATGCCTTTTGTGTTTAAAAATCCTTTAATATATGCTGTTGCCGGATAGGGCGTATTTAACTGTGTAAAAGGTGGCGTTATAAGAAGAATGGTTGTAATTGTATGTAGTTTTTGTGCGCAAAATTATGCTACTAAAATGAAAAGAGACGTAAAGTTTTGCTTCTTTATAAATCTTCCTTAAATTGAATTATGAAAACACTTATACTCATACGCCATGCAAAAAGCAGTTGGGCTTCTATAGGTCAACTAGATTTTGATAGGCCATTGAATGATCGTGGCAAAAAGGATGCTGCAGCAATGGGGCAGGAATTGTTTAATGAAAACATACAAATAGATCTTTTTGTGAGTAGTCCTGCTAAACGAGCCCGCAAAACCTGCAAGGCTTTTGTAGAGGGATACAATAAAAACACAGATGATATTGTATTTATCGATAAACTCTATCACGCTATTACAGCGGTATTTGATGATGTAATAAATACACTAGATGATAAAAACAACGTTGTTGCTATCTTTTCTCATAACCCTGGCATTACTGAGTTTGCAAGCTCACTTTGCTCGGATAAACCCATAGTTGATATGCCTACTTGTGGCGTATTTGCTGTGCAAGTTGATGTAAATAGTTGGTTGGAATTTGAAAGTGCTAAAAAGAAATTTTTGTTTTTTAAAACGCCAAAAGGGTAACAGCCACGAATGCACGAATAAAAAATAGTAGGATTATAGAACTCAGATTTTGTAAAGAACTTCGTTTCGTATTTTTAAATTACCCCCCTACAATACCTTCTCAAAGAAAAGGGCATTTTTTTCGGGATTAAAATAGTATGGTTCTATTTGGTAAAAGCCTGCATTTTTGTAAAGATTTATGGCGCCATGCATATTATCTAAAGTATCTAATCTTATTTTTTTATAGCCAATTTCTTTGGCAATTTCTATGGCTTTTATTAATAGTGCAGCACCAATTCCAGCTTTACGCTTATTTGGTTTTATATACATTCTTTTTAACTCTGCAATATCCAATGCTTGTTTTCTTACCGCTACACAACCTGTAAATATATTTTCTTGCTTGCTCAATAAAATTACTCCTTCAGGAAATGCATACATTTCTTTTAAGTGCATAAGCTCTTCATCAAAATGTTGAAAACTCAAATCAATATTGAGCCAAGTAGCATATTCTTGAAAAAGGATGGACGCCTCTTTATAGTCTATTTCGCTATTTGCTTTTATAATTTCAACCATTGGTTGCTTTTTTATTGGCCAGATAAACGCCAGCAAAAATAAGAAAACCAGCAAGTATTTTATACGCTGCCAACGTTTCGCCCAAAAAACCAATAGCTATTGCCGCCGCAAAAAATGGCTGCAAATAAATATAGGCGCCTGCAATGGAAGGGCCCAATATTTTAATGCCATATATATTAAAAAGATAGGCGCAAAATGTTCCGCCAAATACGATCAACGACAAAGTGAAATATTCGGTAAACTGGTACGTTTGCCAATTAATAGATTCGAATTCGGACCAACAGAAAGGAAAAATCATGATAAGGCCAAGGGTAAAAATTATACGAAGAACCATTATTGGATTGTAATCTTTCATTAAAGGCTTTACCAACACAAAATAAAAGGTGTAGGAAATGGCATTTAACAGCACAAGTATATCGCCCCAAACCACATCGCTGGGGTTGCCCGTTTTTTCTCTAGACAATATAAGCACCAATGCACCAGAAACACCCAAGCAAAGGCCAATTAATTTGTTGGCATTTATTTTTTCTTTTAAAAACCAAGCTGCAATAAATGTGATAAGAATAGGTGTGGTAAGCAACAGCAACGAAGCATGTATAGAATAAGTGAGCGACAACCCTTTTATAAAAAGCAATTGATTGATTGCAATTCCCGTGAGTGCACTAAGAAAAAACCTGCCAT
>JANMGS010000551.1:0-5298 GCA_031374745.1 Ferruginibacter sp.
GAATACGGAATTACAGAATTAGTTGGGTTAGGTTGAAAATTTTAGGACAAGACACAGTGCAACACGGTTTTGTTTCGTGTGCCACGAACCAAGGCGGGACGCTCAAAAAAAATCTGTGAAAATCTGTCAAATCTGTGAGCAAATCTTTTGAACCGCAAAGGCGCTAAGCTGCAAAAGACCCATAAAAAAATCTGTGGAAATCTGTTTAATCTGTGGCATATTTTTTTTCCTTGTGTCCCTTGTGAGCAACCTTCGTGTACTTTGTGTACTTTGTGTACTTTGTGTTTAAAATTCTTCCCTCGTGTCCTTCGTGTTTAATATTCTCCTCATCTCCTTTGTGTCAAACATGTATTCTCCATGTTAGTATTTTTCAACATTATACCACATTATATCACTATATGTTGAGAAATACCAACATACAATTTTACCATAAAAGTTGCGAAAACACCATAATAACCAATCTAAATGCCTATATTGTGGTAAATACGCAACAAATGAACCTATTTAATAACGAAAATAACCTCTTGGCGCAGACAGACACTGCCTTTATGCAACTGCTTGGTGGGTTTATAAAAGCCAAACGCCTACAGCTAAACAAAACCCAGCAACAAATAGCCGATGACGCAGGGGTAGACCGTACCACCCTCTTAAAAATGGAAAACGGTGCAGGCGGTAACATGCTTTCATTTATACAAATATTACGTGCCATTGGTGAATTGCCTGTGCTCAAAAACTTTGAAATAAACGAGCCCGTCAGTCCGCTGTTGCTGGCCAAAATGATGCAGCAAAAAAAGCAGCGGGCAAGCCAAGGTGCTAAAAACAATTTGCCACCCTTAACCGGTACAAAATGATTACAACCGCTTTTGTAAAAATGTGGGGCAAAACCGTAGGCGCCGTATCGTACGATACCGCCACGGGCATGGCTGCTTTTGAATATGACGGCGGTTTTGTACGCACGGGCATCAACCCTGCACCTTTAAAAATGCCCACCGCAGCAGGTACCATTTACCCGTTTCCTACCCTTGCCAACAACGCTACGTTTAAAGGATTGCCGGGGTTGCTGGCAGATGTATTGCCCGATAAATACGGCAATGCCCTTATTAACAGCTGGCTCAATAAAAACGGCCGCCCATCGTATAGCCTGAACCCGGTAGAAATATTGTGCTTTATTGGCAAAAGAGGAATGGGTGCGCTGGAGTTTGAACCTGTGAACCCCATTGTGGCTGCCAAAGCAAATGATATAGAAATAAATGCGCTGGTGGAAGTGGCGCAGAAAATACTCTCGGAAAGAACGGATATGGTGGCTGATTTTAATGCTGATGAGCAAAAAGCGCTCACAGATATTTTAACCATTGGTACAAGTGCCGGCGGCGCAAGGGCAAAAGCTATTATTGCCTATAACCCCGAAACAGGGAAGGTAAAAAGCGGACAGGCAGCGGCACCTGCAGGCTTTGGCCACTGGCTCATAAAATTTGATGGTGTGCACGACAGCCAGTTTGGCGAAAGCAGCGGCTACGGCAGGGTAGAAATGGCTTACCACCTTATGGCGGTGGCCTGTGGCATAGAGATGACGGAGTGCAGGCTGCTGGAAGAAAACGGCCGGGCACATTTTATGACGAGGCGCTTTGACCGACCCAATGAAAAAGACAAACTGCATGTGCAAACCTTTTGTGCCATGCAGCATTACGATTTTAATGAGGTGGGCCTGTACAGCTATGAACAACTTTTTGAAACCATGCGTTTGCTTGCCCTACCCTACCCACAAATGGAACAGCTTTACCGCCGCATGGTATTTAATGTGCTGGCCCGCAACTGCGACGACCATACCAAAAACTTTGCTTTTGTAATGGATAAAAACGGGGAGTGGCGGCTCTCTCCCGCATACGATGTATGTTTTGCGTACCGCCCCAGCAGCCCATGGGTGAGCAGCCAAAGCTTAACGGTGAATGGTAAACGTACCAACATAACCACTGCAGACCTGCTGGCTGTTGCCAAAACCGTTACCATTAAAAAGGCTGCTGCTATTATTGAAGAGGTAAAAACCGCCGTGGGCAACTGGGCTGGTTATGGTGCGGAGACAAATGTGAACGAAAGACTTTTGCAGGGGATTGCGAAGGAGTTGGAGGGAGTGTAGGCGTTTGGGTGGTGGGTGAGAAATGGACCCATTTGAAAAAAAAATATTGAAGGAGAAAAGGTAATAGATAACTTTTGATTATCTTGTGGCTCCCCACTAATTAACTACCAAAACATTTTATTGTTTTGATTATCATTGCAGTTGTATTCGATTATAGAAATACATTCTTTAAATGAGTAATAAAGCCAAAGACATAATGATCATAGATAAACTTTTTGAAGAATCAGGCTGGCGTTTCTTTGATAATGAAGTAGGAACTGGAGTTAGGGCTTGATCTTAGTGAAGGGGTCGTGGCGACAGGAACCATGGCGGAGATTACACACCCATGAGCAGATTTATTTATGATGACGATGATGTAAAAGGATTAAAAATTATACAGCCAATGGATAAAATAATACAGCGAAATAACAATTCCCTATATACACACCATGACCTTGTAAAAGGACTGAGTGACCTTGCAACACGAAAAAATCCTTCAGGTGATTTATCTAAAGTATTTGACCAGCTTGCCATAAGCTTGCTAAGACAAACTGTTATTGCAACACCCGAGAATAATTTTTATCTGAGGGAGATAGAATTTTATTTTTATGATAAGGATTCACATCCCGACTCGTATGCCCATAACCACAATAGACAACTAACATTTGGTGAATGGTATTTCCATCGTTTTACAGATATAGAGCCGTTCATGAAAAGTAACAGAAATGGCATTGATATCACTTTTGGAAATGAGGAAAAGGGAATTTATGGAGGTGTTTTAATCAGAAAAATTGAAAATGAGAGAACGGGAGAATTGTTTACAGGTATTAATAAGGTTGTAAAAGAACTGATAAGAAATATTGGTGAAAAAAATGTAAACCAAATTGCACTAGGTAGCGGACAGTTTGCTTTTGATAGAGAAGGACTAATGCGACTTGAAAAGGATAACCACTTGTTTTCAAGTCCAATTTTTAAGAGCCCACGCAACGGATTGACATTTAGAAACGAAGAGATAGCTAATAAATTTCATACCGCTGCGTATTGCTATTTTAATCACGACTCAAACATAACAGAAGTAAGATCAGGAATATGATACCAGACAGCCTAACCAATTTTCTTTATCTGGCAGACTGCTTGCCAAAAAAGTACCCAACATTTTTTACAAGTTTTGAAAAACTGCTGAATGAATGTAATATCAATTTTGCATTGATACCACATACCAAAGATGTTTGGGCAGTAGATTATATGCCGATACAAATTGAGGGAAATAATTTTGTGCAGTTTACATACAACCCTTCTTATTTACAATTTAAGAAGTGGCTGCCCACCATTTCTGACGTTGACAAAATTTGTGAAACAATGGGATTAGCACCTTTGAAAACTGATATTGTTTTGGATGGTGGTAATATTGTAAGATCTGCACACAAGGCAATAATGACGGACCGTATTTTTGGAGAGAACCGACGCTATGAGCGAAAGCAATTGATAAAAAAACTGCACAATCTCTTGCAAATTGATAAACTTTATTTTGTACCTGAACAACCCGGTGATTTTACAGGACACTCAGATGGGATGGTACGCTTTATTGATGAGAATACCGTTGTGATAAACGATTATAGCAACGAAAAAGACTGGTTTAAAAGAGCTTTTGAAATAGCGATACACAATACCGGGCTTGATTACATAACACTCCCTTATTCTGTGGAGCAGAACAAAACGAATGCACAGGCTAATGGCGATTACATCAATTATCTGCAAATGAAGGACTGCATTATAATGCCCACATTTAATATTGATGCAGATGAGGCGGCTCTAAAAAAACTGAAAGAAATATTTGCGGGAAAAACGATTAAAACCATTGACTGCAGCGAAATTGCAAATGATGGAGGTGTGTTGAATTGTATTAGCTGGAACATTGCCAAATAACCATATGCAAACAGAATATTATAGAGACAACTTGCAAGCAGCGCTACAAACGCTGATGGGTGCGAACCGAGATTTATACCTGAATGTTATTGGTATTGCCATGCAGGGGGAATTAAAAGATTTTAATGATGCTGTGCCTGTTGGAGAAGTACACAAATTTGACTTTGCCATTTTTGAAAACTGTACCGATACCAATATCCAACTATTGGTAAGATTGATGAAGGTGGTGGATGAAACTTTTTTGAGTATTCAAAATATAAATAACATAGAATGGGAGGAGGGTAAGGAGGACTGAGAGAATAGTCAGTAGAAATTGGAAAGGGTTTATAATTTATCAAATTGCTAAGATGAGTAAGTGAGCGGCTGTAGATTAATCACGGAGGCTTAAGTTTACCTAAGCAAACTTTGGTTAGACACGAAATCAGATGAGGAAGACTTACTTTGTTTTAAATGAAGGGAGCCAATTGGTAAACAGCATCGTAAATTCGGGCTTCATGTGTGGTGGAGATTTTGAGGTCAAGGTGGCAGACCTGGCCAATAATCGAAACATAACTCAATTAGTAAAAGACTTTAGTATAAAGGAGCATTATTATAAAACGATTTATTGGAAAGTAATCAACGCAATTTTAAAAACATTTTTATTTAAATTATGGACTTATTAAATAAACAAAGTGAATTGTCAATCGATCTGTTCCACGGAACATCCACACTTTTCATGGACGATATAATTGCTCATGGATTAGGTGGTTTTAATCCGGTAAGGGAATGGGGGTTATTAGAACTAAGCAGGGAAGTTTTCGCCCAGACCGAACTTCATCTCAGGAACACAGAAATTTACTTGGTTAAGGCCAACTCTTTCAGACTAATGACTGAACAGGTATCCGGTGGTAGGTTCAATTGGCAGCATGGCGAAACTTATGTGTCTCCTTCCAAACAAACAGGCATCAACTATGCCGTAAATAAGCGATATGGTTCAGAATTGTTAACCTATACCATCGACTTCCTCCAGGCATTAATTGAAAAAAAGGTTAAATATGTAACAACTGATTTATTCATGCGATATAAAAAGATATTTGGCCTTATAGGAGCAAGTCCTTCTCCTTTACTTGTACAGGTTTCAAATGTTCCATTATCAGTGTTGAGGAGTGAGCATGGAGAGGCTCCAGATCATAACCTTGAGGAAATGGAACAAGTTCTCTTAAATAATCCGGAAAACTATCAGGATTATTTTCAACAAACAAATTTTCGTTTAGTTGAGC
>JANMGS010000555.1:0-1741 GCA_031374745.1 Ferruginibacter sp.
CTAAAGCTAAGTTAGTAGCATCTCTTATTGCCGTTAGGGGAGATCCTATACTATTATTTACAATATAGTTTGCCATAGCTTGGCTAGTGGTTAAATCTACAGCTTCATTAAATAAAACATCTAAGGTTGTTGGTGTTAATGCAGTAGCACTTACAATAGTTGGTGGTGTTACATCTGGTACAAAAACTTGTGCAATAATATCATCAAAAAAATGGCGTTGAAAAAAACTTGCTGTACTTTGTCTTATGAGTATGCCAAAAAAGGCGGAAGTAGAAAAGCTATTATCTGTTACTGTACCTTCGGTAAAATAAGAACTGCCCGTGCCAGTAAGGTCACGAGAAAGTGTCCAAATATTTGCAGTGGTTCTTACCACCCTAATTTTTAAAGTATTGTTGCTGGTATTGGTACTACCATCTACGCCATCTATAATTTTTGTAATGGTACCCGTTGCGTCTTTTTTATACAAAGCAATTTCATCGCTGGTATTGCCAATGCGTACAAAATAACCCGTGGTATTGGTAAGGCTAATATCACTTGCCGATGCAGTAAGAAACACATCTACATAGTTGGTGCTAGAAGTATTGAACGTGAGGTTGCAATAAAAATCCCATTGTGCTGTGGTGGCTAGTGTGCTTGCTGTGCTTAGGTAGTAGGTACTATTTGCCACTAGGTTATTGCTTTGTAATTGAAAAGCTGGATTCACCAACCAATCTGCCGTACCGCCCACCCATGCAGGGTTTGTGGTAAAATTGCCATCGGTGAAGTTATCGGTGAACTGGGCTTGGGTGTTTGTAAAACAGCTAATGATTATTACAAAGGCAAGTATAATTTTCTTCATGTAGGTAAAGTTGGAGATGAAGTTAGGGAATTTTTGGAAAATGGGGATAGCCACTACGCTATTAATTTGTTACCAATAAAATGGTATATAAAGTATTTCAAATGCAGCGTTTAGGATAATAATCTTATCCTAGTATAAATATCAAATAAAATGAATCTTTTTTGAGTTAACCAACAAGCTTATGAATTTGAAGCTAACCTGTTTTATAGTCATTTCTATTTTATTGCTTAACACAGTTTCTGCACAAACGAGCTGGGTAGAATATGATAAGGATATTCGCTTGGGAAAGAACCTTGTTTTTCTTGCCAATAAAATGGAGCAGATAAAAACAGATGCACTGGATAAGAAACAATATTTTTTAGCTGGTAGGTGTTATGATGCATTGATAAGGATCAAGGATAAGAAGACGGAGGATACGATGTTTTTTAAAAATTCTTCAATATTAGATAGTTTAATAGAGGATACAAAAGTTACCCCAGAATTAAAGTCTACTATTTATGTTTTAAAAGCAAAGCGAATAGCACAATTTGAATTTAATTTTTTTAATAGAGAGAATAAGAATTTATTTACAGAAATAAGAAAAATGTCTTACAAAAATAGGAGCAAGCAGTCTCTTGATAGTATAATTGAATTTTGTTTCACCAAAGCCATTGAATTAAGCAAGAATTTTGAAGAGGTAAAGCCATATGAAGTCTTATGGCTTTCATCGGACCCTTTTGTGTTTTTATGTGAACCAAGCTATGCGGATATTTTATACGCAGAAATGATAAACGTATTTGATTTTTTAAGATCAAACAGGTCTTCAAATGTTGATATGAACGTACTAAAATACACACAAACAAAATTTCTATTTTCATTGGATAGCATGGAAGGGATAGAAAAGAACCTTCAGTACCAAATGCG
>JANMGS010000268.1:0-3391 GCA_031374745.1 Ferruginibacter sp.
TAATACTTTCAGAAAACAAAAACGTAGATAAATTATCACTTTACTTATCCCTGAAGCATGAAGAAGATGAAAGGGTCAAGGGGGCTTTGGAGGATCTTATAAATGAAATACAATGGTAGTTGGCTTAGATTTATTTATTCAACATTTTGAACCGTACACAGATCATTATGTTTTAATTGGCGGTAGTGCATGTGATTGGCAAATGGAACAAAAGGGTTTACCATTTAGGGCTACAAAGGATATTGATATAATTTTGATAGTTGAAGCTCTCTCAGATGAATTTGTAAATCATTTTTGGCAATTTATAAAAGATGGTGAATATGCAATTTCCCAAGTTGGGGAGAAAAAACAATTTTACAGATTTATTAAACCTCTGGCAGCAGGATTTCCTGTAATGATTGAATTGTTTTCCCGCAGGCCTGATTTAATAAAGGAGGTTGAAGGAATGCATCTAACTGACATTCCTACCGGCGAAGAAGCATCCAGTTTATCAGCAATTCTGTTGGATGAAGAATACTACAAATTTGCCCTATCCAATACGCAACTTATGGATGGTCTTCATCTTGCGAATGACTTTGCATTGATTTGTCTTAAAGCAAGAGCGTTTATAAATAATGCGAAAAGAAAGGCTGATGGACAAGAAGTAAGATCGGATGACATTTCTAAACATAAAAATGATGTTATTCGTTTAACGGCTACGTTAACACCAAATGTTGTGATACCAATTCCAGATATTGTAAAGCAAGATTTAACTGAATATATCAACACAATCAGAACAGAAAATCCTGATATTAAACAATTACTGAAAGAGCAAGGTGCAGCCAATATAACATTGGAACAAATAATTGAACAGTTGGAGACAACTTTTGCTTTGAAACAGTAGTATTTAGATAAAACTGTTACGGATGAAATGAAATTTACTCGGAGGGAACTATACGATCCTTTATGGTCAGAGCCATTAACTGCCACTTGGCTTCGGGTTTAGTTTTATTATTTGGTTGATAACCCCTCAGCAAGCAGTTTTTTAATTTTGCAACAGAGCGTTGCAAAATTGAAAATTCACTTTTCCTTCAATAATTATAGTATGTCTCTCAAATTGATGTAGTTTCATGTAAGAATAATTAATACTTAGAAAAATTGCAATAATGCTGACAAAAAAAGACAGTAGCATGGTAGACCCAATAATAGAAATGGCAAAAACCGCCGAACAACTAACTTTGAAAGCAGTAGGCATATATAGCAAGGAAGTAGAAAATATTATTGAACGAAAAACTAAAGACCAACAAACAATAGAGCGATGCCTAGATGGTATGCTTGATTTTTGTGGTGATGAAAAAATGCTAGCGCTATTTAAAAAATTATGCAGGTATTATTTGGCTATAAATGAGACTGCTGTGATAGAATATGTAAATATTTATAGAGAGCTGTGGGATATTGAAGAGAATGAAATGGATGAAAAGAAAAAGGGTGATGCATGATAGAAGATTGCAAATATGTACCAAAGGCAGTTTAAAATTCCACCACTGGAGCCACTGGTATAAATGTTCGAGTATCCATAGGTGCCATATTTATAAAACATTTTGGCGAGTTGAGTGATAGAGAGGTTATTGAACAGATACAAGAAAATATATGCTGACAACATTTTATAGCTTATTCCAACTATGATTATGAGCATGTGTTTGACGCTTCTTTATTTGTCAATTTGCATAAACGTTTTGGTGCAGCGCAATGAAATGGGTAGTAGAGCCGGGTACATTTTAAATTTTAAATGGGAGCTCTAGCGAAGATTTACGAACACGAAAAAAATAACAATTAAAAATTAGTAAATAAGGTATGATTAAGAAGGATATATTTTCGTTAGAAGGCAAAGTTATAGTTGTAACTGGTGCTACAGGTATTTTAGGCCATTCATTTATAAAAGCCATTACAGCAGCGGGAGGCATAGTAGGCGTGATGGGGCGCAATGAAAAAGTAGCCAATGAGAGAGTAGCAGCAATAACAGCTGCAGGCGGAAAAGCCATTGCATTGATTGCCGATGTGCAAAATGAAAATGCTTTAAAAGATTGTTGCCAAAAAGTATTGGATGCATTTGGAAAAATTGATGGCTTGGTGAACGCCGCTGGTGGTAATGTAGCCGAGGCTGTCTTACAACCTGAAGATGATATTTTTTCGATGAACGTAAATGGAATGAAACAGGCTATGGATGTAAACTTGTGGGGAACGGTATTGCCAACACTAATTTTTGGTAAAGCAATTGCAGAAAACGGTAGTGGAAGTATTGTCAACATTTCGTCGGTGAGTGTGCCCAGAACACTTACAAAAGTATTGGGCTACAGCATGGGTAAATCGGCCGTGGAATCTTTTAATAAATGGATGGCAGTAGAAATGGCAAATAGATATGGTGATAAAATACGGATGAATGCATTGGTGCCGGGCTTTTTTCTTACCGAACAAAACAGGACTTTATTAACCAATGAAGATGGTAGTTACACCAGCCGTGGAAATGCGGTTATACAACAAACTCCCTTTAAACGTTTTGGTAACCCCGATGAATTAGCAGGGGCGTTGGTTTGGATGTTAAGTGATGCATCAAAATTTGTAACTGGAACAACCATTACTGTTGATGGCGGTTTTACATCTTACAGTGGTGTATAAAAATAAGCACATGAAAAATTATCCTTCATACGGAAATGCAGCATATAGAATGGAACAAACCATGCGTTGGTTTGGCCCCAACGATCCTGTATCTCTTTCTGATATCAAGCAGGCAGGTTGCACGGGTATTGTAACAGCATTGCATCAAATTGCCAATGGAGAAATTTGGACTCTGGAAGAAATCAATAAAAGAAAAGAAACCATTGAAAAAGCAGGTTTGGTTTGGAGTGTGGTGGAAAGCGTACCTGTGCACGAAGCCATTAAAACACAAGCTGCAGGTTTTGAAGTTTATATAGAAAGGTATAAACAGAGTATCAAAAATCTATCTGCCTGTGGCATAAAAAATATTACTTACAATTTTATGCCGGTGCTAGATTGGACAAGAACCGATTTGAGTTATGAGGTAGCGGATGGTTCTAAAGCATTGCGTTTTGAAATGGCAGCATTTGTTGCTTTTGATTTATTTATACTCAAAAGAAAAAATGCCGAAAATGATTATGATGATGATATGATTAAAAGAGCAACCAATCATTTTTCAACAATCACAGATGAACAGAAATTATTGTTACAAAGAAATATCATTGCAGGTCTCCCTGGAAGTGAAGAAAGTTTTACTATAGAGCAATTTCAGCAAGCATTGGATGCATACAAAGAGATTGACAGAAATAAGTTACAGCAACATCTGATTTATTTCTTACAGCAAATTATTCCGGTAGTGGAAGATTGTGGTGTAGTG
>JANMGS010000616.1:0-5009 GCA_031374745.1 Ferruginibacter sp.
TCATAAAATAACCACTAATAACTAATCATATTTTTTTCAAGAACGAAAGTATAGGGTTTCGTCAATTTTTCACCTTATTCATGTATCCGTTTTTCGCAGAAAAATTTTGTAAGAATTTTTAGTGCCTACTTGGGAAAACCACTCCGAGACAAAAAATAATAGTTGAATAAAATGAATAACTTACGGATTCATTTTGTTGAAAGTCTCACTTATTACCGCAGGATTTGCATTTGCCATTATCTCACTAAAGCCAAATGTTAATGTTGTTTTACCTTCTTTCATTTGGTTGAACACAGCCGCTATAAAATCACTTACGGGTGGTTGTCCATCGTGTAAACCTTTACCGCCCAAATCGGTATTTAAAGCTGGTGGTATCATTTCTATTACTTCAATATTTTTTGCTTTCAATTGGTAACGCAACGACTGGGTGTATGAATGAAAAAACGCTTTTGTAGCGCAGTAAACGGGTACTTTGGCAAGCTGTACAAATGCCAAGCCTGAAGTTACATTAATAATGGTGTCTAAAGATTGGAGCCCAGTAAAAAGGGAGGTTAAATGAATAGGCGCAATAATATTTGTTGCAATTTCTGCAACTGCGTTTGGGTAAAAATTACCATCAGCAATATTCATCCAATGTTGAATGCCTGCATTGTTTACCAAAACATTTAAGTCGCTGTGGTTTTCTTCCACCCATTTATACAATTCTATGCGGTCTGCTTCAAGTGATAAATCACATACTTTGGTAATTACAGAAGGATATTTAGCTGCCACTTGCTGTAATGCATCTGCTCTTCTTCCACAGATAATTACCGTATTGTTTTCTTCTAAAAATCTTTCTGTAAGTCCCAAGCCGATACCACTAGCACCGCCTGTAATCAAGATTTTATTTCCTGCTAATTTCATAATTGATTTTATTAATTTTTACAAAGTTGCATGAATTATTATTGAAAACGTTTATTTAAATCTACAGATTGTTTTGTTTTATAAGTGGGCACTAAATGTTGCTACCACAGCTGGGTTTTCTCTTGCTAAATCCTCAAAAATTAAAAAATTCAATTGGTGAAAACCCGATGCAAAGAAGAACCAATAATAACTATTTATTTTTTTTTCAAGAACGAAAGTATAGGGTTTCGTGAAATTTTTTAAACTTATTCATGCGAGGACCTTGACTGACGGCAGGCACGGTTTCGCAGCAAAATTTTGTAATAGTTTTTAGAGACCATTTGCGAAAACCCCGCCGAGGCGGAATTACTTGTACGAATTTCGTATTAACATCAATCTACTCCCACCTGTTAAAGAAACGCCAAACTACCTCTCCCAAGCAGCAGAATAAATTTAGTTTATGCCTTACCCTTGAAATTAAAAATAAACTACATGAAAAAAATAATGCTTAGCTCAATTGTTTTATTATTTATCACAAACCTACTAGCGCAAAAAAACACCATATTGGTTTATGGCAATATTGGTTATGAGAATAAAAAAGAAGATTTTAGCGATACGAAAGCAAATTTTTCCTTTGCGCCAGGTATTGGTTATCAATTTCACAAAAATTGGACAACAGGAATTCGCTTTCAAGTAGCTTCTTCAAAACAAACAAGAATAAGCCCAAGCGGAGAAAATAGTTTTAAATACAGCGAATTTGGGTTAGGCCCATTTTTGCGATATACAAAAACACTTAGCAATATATTCTCCATTTTTGGGCAAGTAGAAGGCGGATTTGGTGCTGCAAAAGATAGATACAATGGCACAATAACCAATGAATACAGAGGTTTTCAATCAAACCTTTTTCCAGCCATTGTTATAAATGTATATAAAGGATTGGCATTAAATTTTGATATTGGCGGCGTATCGTACAATTGGAGTAAATACAAAGATGGATATGCGTTGCAAAGAACGGTGGCGTTAAATTTTGGGAAAACAGTAAATATTGGTATTTCTAAAAATATTAATTTAAGGAAAGAGACTAAACCATTTTGATATAAAACAAGTCATTGAAACTTTTATGTCTCGGTAGGGTTTTCACAAGCGCAGATGTTAATGCATAAAACAGCTAAACGTGCAATCCCACACATAAAAGAAGCTCAAATTATTATCCACCCATTTTACAATTCTCTATAATGTTTTGGAGAAAAAATGTTGACCCACAAAATAAGTAATAAATTCTTTGAAGCGATTTTACTTTCAGCCGTACTTTGAAAGGTAGGTATTGATTCCTACAAAATGATGGTTTCTTTATACGCCGGAGTTTCGCAGCAAAATTTCGTTATTCTGCATAATTTACATTTGCAAAAACTCCGCCGAGACAAAAAGGATAGTTGGAAAATGTTAGGCCCCCCTTCTTACCCCTTGTTGTGTACCTTTGTTGTTTCGTTAAATATTTTGTATGGAAAAGTATCAAGAAGATGCATTTGAACAATTATTAGCTTGGCAAAAAGAAATGATTCGCCGCCCATCTGTATTAAATAAATTGGCTAAAAAACTACAAACAAAGATTAATAACTGGATACCAGAGAAAATACACAAAGCAATAACAAGCGTCATTAAGCAGATGATTCGGGGCGTTTTATTTGGTGCCAAATATACTACTGCTACACCCATGCTAGTCGAATCATTGGAAGTAAAAGAAACAGCGGTTTTAAAAAGCATAAAGGCATATAAAAATACTGCAGCCATAGAAGGTGGAATTACTGGAGCAGGCGGACTGCTACTTGGTTTGGCAGATTTCCCTATTTTAATTGGCATTAAAATAAAACTATTGTTTGACATTGCTTCAATGTATGGCTATGATGTAAAAGATTATAAAGAGCGGGTTTATATACTGCATGTATTTGAATTAGCATTTTCTAGCCACTCACACAGGAAAGAAATTTATCTAAAAATGCAGGATTGGGATGAGTATAGTAAAACACTTCCCGATGACATTGACCAGTTTGAGTGGCGAAATTTTCAACAAGAATACAGGGATTATATTGACCTTGCAAAGATGGCTCAGCTAGTTCCAATTATTGGTGCACCAGTTGGAGTAATAGTTAATTATCGTTTAATACAAAAATTAGGCATTACCGCAATGAATGCCTATCGTATGAGGCTATTGAAATAATAATTTCAAATAAATCTTTTACCGATATCCTCATAGCCATCTTTATCCTGTTTATGCAAAAGTCTTACACAAAGGCATACCCAACTTTCAAAAAAAACCCTATCCCCTACTCGCTTCTATAAAAGCTGAAAAAAAATCTACTGCTGAGCTTAGCCCGCATAGAAGCGGCACCGAATCCCGTGTTAGCAAACAAGGCGAGGAACGAGCCGTAGTTTTGCGTTACACGGGAGCAGGTACAGCGTTTAGGCGGATACAACTGTTTGGCCATGAACCACCGCCCACGCTCCTCTTGTACATTTTTCTATTGTTTTGAAAAAGATATTGGTTATTTTCATAAACTTTACACTAACTAAAATCATATTTAGTTATGATTCTTTTTTTAGTACAATAATTTTTATAGCATTTAATTTGCAATACCAAACAAACAATATATGATTCATCCTTTCAACTATGTATCTCCCAAAGAAGCGTTTTCAATAATACAAAGTGGCATGCGGGTTTTTGTGCATGGAAGCGTGTGTACACCTACTTACATGCTACATGAACTTGCCAAAGAAAGCCCACGCTTAAAAGATGTAGAACTCGTTTCTATCACACTAAAAGGAGAAATAGAAGTAGAAAAACCCGCATACCAACATTCCTTTCACATCAATTCCTTGTTCGTATCTGCTCCCATAAGAGCGGCAGTGGCAGAAGGCCGGGCCGATTTTGTTCCGGTATTTTTAAGCGATATTCCAGATCTTTTTAAAAACAAAATACTACCACTCGATGTTGCCATAGTACAAGTTTCACCGCCTGACAAACATGGTTATTGCTCCTTAGGGCTATCGGTAGATATTGCTCGGGCTGCAGTAGATAGTTCCAAATACATCATAGCAATGATAAACCCTAGCATGCCCCGCACACACGGAGATGGGATGATACATACAGATCGCTTTACAAAAATGGTATTACATGATTCGCCCATAATTGAAGAAAGTTATGCAGATAAAATAGGCAAAACAGAAATGATCATTGGTAAAAATATTGCCAACCTTATAGAAGATGGAAGCACGTTGCAAATGGGCATTGGTACCATACCCGATGCTGCGCTGAGTTTTTTAACAGGACATAAAAATTTAGGTATTCACACAGAAATGCTGAGTGATGGTATCATTAATTTAGTAGAAAGTGATGTAATAAACAATAAATGCAAAGCCATACACCCAAACAAGAGTGTTACCTCTTTTGCAATTGGGAGTAAAAAATTATACGATTATTTGAATGATAATCCTGCGTTTGCTTTTTTGGATATTGATTATGTAAACGACCCGCATGTAATAAGGCGCAACCCAAAAGTGATTGCCATAAACAGTGCGATTGAAGTAGATCTGACTGGGCAAGTTTGTGCAGATAGTATTGGCGAATTGCAGTTTAGTGGCATAGGTGGGCAAATGGATTTTATGCGTGGTGCTGCACTTAGCAATGGCGGCAAACCCATTATAGCGTTGAATAGTAGAACAAATAAAGGAGTGGCCAGAATAGTGCCACACTTAAAAGAAGGTGCAGGTGTGGTAACTACTAGAGGGCATGTACATTATGTAGTAACCGAATATGGAGTAGCTTTTTTGTTTGGAAAAAATTTGAGGCAACGAGCAAAATTATTAATAGATATTGCTCACCCCGATGACAGGGAAAATTTAATGAAGTATTGTTTTGAGCGGTTTAAGATATTTGTGAAGGATTAAGATTTTGCTTGCATTAAGCATTTCTATTACTATAGGTTCTTTATGTAATTTTCGCCGCAGAGAAAATGAGAAAACAGCGTTTTCGCTGAGAAAAGAGATTCTCTGCGTGACCTCTTTGAACTCCAACTCTCTGCGGTGAATAAAAGAAAATAAAATCAAACAGTTTATTACTTAAGATACTC
>JANMGS010000636.1:0-3477 GCA_031374745.1 Ferruginibacter sp.
TGTGCGACTTTGAACGGCCAATATTAAAATAAAATCGCTGCTTGCATCGGATTTTGTAACAACAGGTGCTGCATCAATATCTTGGGGTAGGGAACGAGCTGCTTGGCCCACTTTATCCCTTACATCGCTGGCAGCGTCTTCGATATTAATGCCTAGGTCAAATTCTACCGTTATATTGCTGTTACCCAAAGAGCTGGAAGAGGTGATTGTTTTTATACCGGGGATACCATTTATCTGTTTTTCTAATGGCTCTGTTATTTGGCTTTCGATGATATCCGGATTGGCACCAGTATACGAGGTACTCACACTCACTACTGCGGGGTCGATGGCTGGGTAATCTCTAACGGCTAAGAAGGTAAAACCAACTATGCCAAATAAGATGATAGCCAGATTTAAAACCGTGGCCATTACTGGTCTTTTGAGCGATATTTCGGAAATATTCATTAATGGATAAACACTTAAAAAATGGCTAATTTGATTTTGTTGTTTCAGGAGATAACTCTGAAAGCTTTTTTATCATACGTACTTTTACTTTACTTTTTGGTCTGGCAAAAAGAACACCCGTAACAACAACCGAATCTCCCACTTCCAAGCCACTCAATACCTCTACATTGTTTTCTTTGCGATTGCCTGTTTTGATATTTACAAAGTTTGCTATTCCATTTTTTACAACGATTACCTGGTTGTCTTTATCATTGGGGATAATACAATTTGTGGGAACAAATATGGAGCTTCTGCCTTTTCCTGCATTGATAAATACTTTTACAAAAGCGCCCGGGTTTACATTGGTTTCGGCAAGGAGGGCCCTTACTTTCAAATTTCTAGTATCTGTATTTGCGCCTGGTTCGGTTGCAATAATAAGGGCACTACCCATTGTATTTGTGGATGCATCTAATTCTACCTTTATTGCATCCCCCTTCTTTATGGCATTGCTATAATTTTGTGGAAGGGTAAAGTCTATTTTTAATTTGGAGGTTTGCTGTATGGTTGTCAAAATAGTGGCAGGAGTAATATAAGCACCTAGACTTACTTGTCTTAATCCTACTACACCGCTAAAAGGAGCTTTGATAATTGTTTTGTCTATCAAAGTTTGGGTATAGGCTATATCAGCTTTATATCCATTTACCTGATTGAGGGCTATATCATATTCGCTTTGGTTTATACCATTTACATCTAATAATTTCTTATAGCGTTCCGTCGTTTTTTCTGCCAGCGCAAGCTGGACTCTTGTTTTGGCAATTTGTGCTTTAAGGTCGGCATCGTTTATTCTAGCAATAATAGTGCCTTGGGTAATAAAAGCGCCTTCTTTTATATTCAAATAAATCAACCTGCCACTCACTTCGGGATGAATTTCCCCATATTCATTTGGCAAAACAGATCCATTGGCTTCTATAATATCGGAAGATGAAAACCTATCGGCAATCATTACATCTACTAAAACGGGAGGTACTATTTTTGGTTTGTTACTATCACTATTTTTGTTTTTGCATCCATAGATTGTGCAAAATATCATTATAGAAAAGAAAATATTTTTAATGAGTGTCAAATTAAATTGCATTCTTTTAATATTAGATTTAATTATTTGTAAAGATAACTTGATTTGAATCTGCTAAATCAATAAAACGTACAAATTTATCCGGTTACTTTAAAATTTTTATGAATGGTATACTGGAAATTAAAAAATAGTACAATGATATAAAACTTCACCGCCATATCTTTACCTTAGCAATAAAGTAAATTAACAAAATGGCAGTAAGTGTAGCAATTATAATGGGCAGCAGCAGCGATTTACCGGTAATGCAAGCCGCAGCAGATATTTTAAAAGTTTTTGGAGTAGCGTATGACCTCACGGTAGTATCTGCACATCGTACACCCGACCGCATGCGTACCTATGCAATGGATGCAAGATCCAGAGGTTTAAAGGTAATAATTGCGGGTGCTGGGGGTGCAGCACATTTACCAGGTATGGTGGCAGCTTACACAACATTACCGGTAATTGGCGTTCCAGTAAAATCTTCTAATTCTATTGATGGGTGGGATTCTATACTTTCTATTTTGCAAATGCCCAATGGAGTGCCTGTGGCAACAGTAGCATTAAATGCGGCTAAAAATGCTGGAATACTAGCGTTACAAATACTAGCAACCAGTGATGAAATACTTGCAACTAAATTAGAAGAATATAAATTAAAAATGGTAGAAGATGTAATAAAAATGGTAGATGATATAAAACCATAATGATTTTAATTTATTAATTTTAAATGATATATAGACGAAGTGGCTAGATAAATCTATATCATTGGCTTTCAAATAAAAGGAATGGATGTACAAATAAACGATACTTGGAAGGCTGTTTTAAAAGATGAATTTACCAAACCATACTTTCAAGAAATTGTTTCCTTTTTAAAAACAGAAAGACAAACTGGCAAAACAATTTACCCCCCAGGAACACTTATTTTTAATGCTTTTAATCAAACACCCTTCGACAAATTAAAAGTAGTTATTTTAGGACAAGACCCTTATCATGGCAAGGGGCAAGCCCATGGGCTAAGTTTTTCTGTACAACCGGGCATAAAGCCTCCCCCATCGCTTGTAAATATTTTTAAAGAACTGAAAGCCGATATAGGTATTGATATGCCAAACAATTTTGGCGACCTTACAGCTTGGGCAAAGCAAGGCGTATTATTGCTAAATGCAGCGCTCACGGTCCGGGATGGGGAGCCTTTTAGCCATGCAAAATTTGGATGGGCACAATTTACAGACGCTGTTATTGAAAAAATATCTGACGAAAAAGAAAATATTATTTTTATACTTTGGGGCAAATTTGCACAAGACAAAAAAGTACTTATAGATGAAGGAAAACATTTTATTTTGCAATCTGCTCACCCCTCACCTTTATCGGCACACAAAGGCTTTTTGGGCTGCAAACATTTTTCTACAACAAACAATATATTGGTAAAACTAAAACAACAACCAATAGACTGGCATATTAAACCCTAAATAAATGAATCTACTAAAAAATATATTTGCAAGAATTTGGGCACTGTGGGGCCTAATCACTTTTATCGTTTCTTTCTTAATAATCATTGGCCCATCCATGATTTCTCATTTATACAAAAATGAAAAAGAAGGGCAAGATTTTTTTATTAATGTTTCGAGAGTTTGGATGCGGTTTTGGTTGTTCATAGTTGGGTGTCCTTTAAAAGTAATAGGGAGAGAAAATTTTAAAAAAGGCCATACTTATATTGTAGTATATAACCACAATGCGTTTTTAGATGTACCATTATCCGCTCCATTTGTACCAGGCGGTAATAAAACAATTGCAAAAGATACATTTGCAAAAGTACCCATATTTGCTTGGTTTTATAAGCGTGGTGGCATCATGGTAAATAGGAAAGATGAGAAAAGCAGGGTGAGAAGTTATGAAGCCATGAAACAGACTTTGCAAAAAGGAATACATATGTGCTTATACCCCGAGGG
>JANMGS010000639.1:0-11783 GCA_031374745.1 Ferruginibacter sp.
TGCTGTATCTGTTTACGAAAAAAACAGTTATCCCGGCGGCAAGCTATCCGCATTTACAAAAGAGGGGTATCATTTTGATGCAGGGCCATCGCTATTTACACAACCACAAAATATAGAAGAGCTTTTTGAACTAGCCGGTGAGCCCATTGAAAATCATTTTGCCTACAGCAAATTGGCTATTGCTTGTAAATATTTTTATGAAAACGGCAAAATTGTAAACGCTTATACAAACGAAGACAATTTTGCAAAAGAGTTGGAAGAGAAATTACAAGAGCCACAAGAGAATATAAAAAATTATTTAAATAGGTCAGAAAAATTATACGATAGCTTAGCACATATTTTCTTAAATTATTCTATACATAAACGAAGTACTTGGTTTCATCCAAGAATTATCAAGTCATTGAGTGCAATAAGATTTCCTTATTTATTTCAATCATTGAGTAATTATAATAAACGTTTTGCTGCAAAAGAAACGCAACAAATGTTTAATAGGTTTGCAACTTATAATGGCAGCAACCCATACAAAGCTCCCGCCATGCTAAGTTTGATACCACACTTGGAGCAAACAGAAGGGGCATTTTACCCCCAAGGCGGCATGATAAATATTACCAACAGTTTGTACAATCTTGCCTTACTAAAAGGAGTGCAATTTTATTTTAATCAAGGAGTAGAAAAAATTATCTGTCCAGATAACATTGCGAAGGGAGTAGTTGTAAATGGAGAAAATATTAAAGCAGATGTGGTAGTAAGCAACAGTGATGTATATTTTACCTATAAACATTTATTGAGCAACGAAAGCAAAGCTAAAAAAGTGCTAAAGCAAGAGCGTAGTAGCAGCGCTTTGGTATTTTACTGGGGTATCAATAAAGCTTTCCCACAACTAGAACTGCATAATATACTTTTCTCAAATGATTATGCTTTGGAGTTTACAAATATTTTTAAGCATAAAAAATTGTATGAAGACCCTACGATTTATATAAACATTACCAGTAAGCAAGAAGCTACATTGGCGCCTGCCAATTGCGAAAATTGGTTTGTAATGATAAATGTACCTGCCAATACAAGTTATGAATTGGCAGAATTAAAAGAAGCTGCAAAAAAACGTATTGTTGCAAAACTAAATCGGTTACTCGGTACGGATATTGAAAAACATATTGTAACAGAAGAAGTATTGCACCCACAAAGTATAGAAACCAATACAGGCTCTTACCTTGGTTCCTTGTATGGTACCAGCAGTAACAGCAAGCGGGCAGCATTTTTGCGTCATCCAAATTTTACCAGCCATATAAAAAACTTGTATTGCTGTGGAGGCAGTGTTCATCCTGGAGGTGGCATACCACTTTGCTTAAAGAGTGCCAAAATTGTAAGCGATTTGATACAGCATGATTTTAAAAACAAGAGACAAGTAAATGCTTAAAACCAGAACGCAAATAGCCACAGCCCTTGCTATATTTTTTCATACCATTGGTTTTGTAGGTATGTTTTTTAATAAAGATTTTTTTGTGGCTGCTACACCCATAAACTTGTTGCTCATGTTTGGGTTATTGTTGTACACCCAACAAAAAACAAATTTCCAGTTTATACTATTTGCTATCGTATGTTTTGTAGTGGGTATTTGGGTAGAAATAATAGGGACATCTACCGGTATTCTTTTTGGAAAATATGCTTATGGAACAACATTGGGCCTTTCATTTAAGGATGTACCAGTGGTTATTGGTATAAATTGGTTTATTATTATGTATTGCTGTGGCGTTACTGTTCATAAAGTTTTGGAGCGGCTTTCTGACAAGTTAGAAACGATGACGGGAGCACCATCCCCAGCAATACGATTTTTTTCTGTTGTAACCGATGGGGCCATGCTAGCGGTTTTTTTCGATTGGATAATGGAGCCTGCAGCTATAAAACTCGGTTATTGGCTGTGGATGGGCGATGAAGGCATACCTATGTACAATTATATTTGTTGGTTTGTAATAAGCATGGCGCTGCTGGCGGTTTTCAGTTTATTAAAGTTTAACAAACAAAATAATTTCGCTGTAAATTTGCTAATGATAATGACAATGTTTTTTATGCTAATAAGAACTTTTTTATGAACTGGATCATTTCTATACCAATAGCTTTGGTGACCTTTTTTTTAATGGAAGGTATTACATGGGCTACACATAAATATGTGATGCATGGATTTTTATGGTATTTACACGAGGACCATCACCAGCCAAATAAATCTTTTTTTGAAAAAAATGATGCGTTTTTTTTAATATTTGCCATACCAAGTTGGCTTTGCATTATGCTGGGTATGCAAAACGGGAATTATATTTCTACAGGCATTGGATTTGGGATTGCTATGTATGGATTGGCTTATTTTTTAGTACACGATGTTATCATTCACCAACGTTTTAAGTGGTTTACCCGTAGCAACAATGTATACGTACGCACCATACGTTGGGCGCATAAAATGCATCACAAGCACATGGATAAATACGAGGGCGAAAGTTTTGGTATGCTGTATGTGGCCAAAAAATATTGGGAAAAAGTAAAGGCGGATAAAGCAAGAAACGTATTTTAATTGGATACACACTATACATATTTCCTGATCTTAGCATGTTCCTTAGCAGGCCCACTAGCACTTAGTTTCGACAAAAAAGTGGCTTTCTATAAAAAATGGAAGCCAGCCTTTATTTCCATGTTATTACCTGCCCTTTTTTATTGTATTTGGGATGGTATTTTTACCGACATGGGTATTTGGTTCTTCAACGAAAAATATATAACGGGCATTTTTATTTTCAATTTACCCATAGAAGAGGTATTGTTCTTTTTTGTAGTGCCTTATTGCTGCATTTTTGTTTATGAATGTGTGCGAACTTATTTTCCTGTGTTGAAAACTACAAAATTGTCTGTAACAATATTATGGAGTATAGGTTTTGTATTATTTATGAGCGGAGTTATTTTTAGCAAAAAATACTATACATCTTATACGAGTTATTTCTCCAGTATTTTTTTCTTTTTTGTTCTAGCGTTTAGAAAATATTTTTCATCGTTTAATATTGCTGCTTTTTTAGTAGCCTATGCCATTATTCTAATCCCCTTTTTGGTTGTAAATGGTTTTTTAACAGCAATACCTGTAATAACTTACAACGATACCGAAAACCTATCTACCAGAATTTACACCATACCTGTAGAAGATATTTTTTATGGAATGTTATTGGTAATGATGAATGTGGTGGGGTATGAAAAGTTGTTGAAGAGAGAAAATAAAGCATGATTATTTTTATGCGCTCCCACTCATTAAAACCAAAATTTTCTTTTGTGGCTTGCTGTTCTTGTGGTAAATTATTTTTATTGGACCTTAATATCAGCCTGCCTTAAAATCCAACTTGCATTCATCCAATGCAGCATGCAATTTTCCGGTTGTAAGCTTATTTGTAAGCCTTATCAGCCTCAGTTTGTAAAGTGCATAATCTTTTCCATATGCTGCTTGTAGATTTTCCGATTCTGCATTGGATAACCTTCCATCAAAGGCTGCAGATACAGTAAACAGGTCCAACAAGAAATTCCTTTCCTGCTCCGACACGCTGTTTAATGTTTCTATAAACATATTCCAGTCATCGTATTTATCTGGTTCACTAATTTTTAATATTTGTTGAAAACGAATCAACAGAATTATCATGTTTGGATGATAGTTTTGTGCCATTACCACCGCATTGCCTATTGCACGCAAGCAACCAATGCGGCCCATAGGGGATAAATGTTCTAATCTTTTTTCATCAATTACATTTTTGCCAATTTCGTTTGCAAGCGCAAAGCCAAATAAGCGTAACCTAGCTTCTAATACAACTTTTCTAATAACTACACTGTTCCAAAAACACTCTACAATAATAGCAGCATACAAAATAGAAATACCAAAAATTGCCTTGCCTACCAAAAATAACAATCCATATTTTATAACAAGATTGGTTACAAATATTTTTGCTTTGTACAACAAACCAAGTATTAATAAATTCTTTTTAGAAATACGTTTAAAAGGGTCTATACCCATAATTTCCAATTCCGGATCGGGCAGTTCGAGCGCAGTGCGTGCAAGAATATTTTTTACGCTAAACAACCCGTCTTGCATCAATTCTTTTTCGCTGGAGTGTAGGTTCACCAATTCGCTTACTTCATATACAGCCCTTAGCGCTATCAAAAAAAGTATGTACAATTCTATGGCGATACTGATGGCCGTAACACCCGCTACCCACCCGTAATGCACGAGCGCACTGCGTTCCGCAAAATGTACATCTACCCACACCGTAGGGAAGACGCATACGATTCCGATGAGCGATGAAAGAATGATACCCTTTAGTGTAATGTTATTTACACGTTTTGTAAGCTCCTTGTCCGACAAATTAAAAACGCTGTTATCGCTGTCTATTCTTTTAAAAAAACTGAGGTAGTATAAGCCAAACCGCTCTAGTAAGCTTGGCTTGGTTTCTTTTAGTTGGTAAAAATTGTCTGATGGCAAAGGAAAATGTTTATGCAATATTAAGGAGAAAATGAGTATGGACTGTGGGCGGAAATATAAAAGTAATCAGTCGTAGAGATAATTCTTTATCAATTTTTTTTCGATTGCAGAAGCAAATAAGACGCCCATCTCTACCCATCATGTATTCCTAAGTTTATGTAGGAAGCTTCTCAGCTATAGTTTTTCAATTTGGCTACACTTCGAATTGTTTTAAGTAATATATAGCAATAGGCCATTGTAAATAGTAGTAAAAGTGTATTTTATTACGGATTTTGAAAGATTAAAAGATGATAATAGGTCTTGTAAATATTGCAATTATGAAGAACTGCTTATAAAGAATATTGAGCGTTTACAAATGCAACAGATAGAATTGTATTAAAATATTGTTTAAAAGTTTTGGTTAATAAATTCTTCTGTCATAAATTTAAAAGTCGATTGTAAATTATCCATAGGGTATAAGAATATTAACAATAATTTTTCAAGTATTAATATTAGACTGATTACATTCGACTTTAACATTACAAATGTAAAATATGTCAAATTATGAAGTATTGCACTTCGGTGATAAATGGAAGGTAATAGGACCTAAACGTCAAGCAGTATTCAATACAAAATATAAAGCAATAATTGCTGGAAGAAGAATAGCTCGCTCTGAGAATTCTCCTTTAATAATCCGTTCTAGAGCTGGCGATGTAACTTCTGTAAATTTTTATAATAGAAGAGTAGGTAGTTCACGAATAATGACCGCAAATGTTAAGCACAATCTTGATCATATTATAGTACGAAATTCAATAGCTGAAGTACTTCTGGAGCGTCAAAGAGGTAAGAAAATTTATTAATAAAGAACAATTTAATTGAATAAGAATATTTTTATTAATTGCCCTTTTGACGATTCTTACACAGATTTGTTTGAAGCTATTCTATTTGCAATTTACTTTTGCGGATGCAAACCAAGATGTGCAATGGAAATAGACGATGGTTCACAAATCCGACTCGAAAAAATTTTTTCTATTATAAGGGATTGCGATTTAGGTATACATGATATTTCTCGAACTGAGCTTAATCCGAATAATTTACCAAGATTTAATATGCCATTTGAGTTTGGTATATTCATGGGGGCAAAGCAATTTGGAACAACTAAACAAAAATCGAAGTCCTGCTTAATTTTTGATACAGAACGATTTAGATATTCAGAATTTATTTCTGATATTTCGGGACAAGACATTAAAGCACATAATAATAGTTATGATGAAATAATAAGGAAAATAAGGAATTGGCTGAATACTTTCCCAATTCTTCAGCCTTTGCCAGGTGCAGTTGCAATTATCCATAAGTACACACATTATTTAGTAGATAAGCCTAATATCTATACAAGATTAAAATTAACTTCTGAAGATGTACAATATGCTGATAAAACACAAATAATTGAAGGCTGGATTCAATTAAACCCAATTTGATTTTAAAAGGTTGGTTAAATTTTGAGAGTGTGTATTACTAAAATTGTCTAACTTTTATTTTAATTTATAATATTCAAATATCTTATATAATCCTATTTTCCATTTCTTACTATTAAATGGCAATTAATTTTTAATTGTTATGGGGAATTTCCAAAAATAAACACATCATAATTGCCAAACCGTAATTTTAAGTGAAAATAGGATTAGTAGTTTAAAATACTACTTTATACAATAGTAAATGTTAAAAAAATTCACTATGTTATTTTCTGCAAAAGAAAATATGGATATAGCTTTTATTCAAATTGTAAAGCGATGAAAATTAAACCATGATTTTCTTCTTATTGACATAACTACAATTTGCATTAAATAGTTGTTATTGCATTACCGCCCTCCCCCAATCATCCCCAAAAATTCCTTCTTATAAGTATCCGATATTGGGATTTCCACATCCTTGATCTTTATCAAATTCTTTTCTACAGATTCAATTTTTGCAATAGAAACCATATAAGATTTATGAACCCTGCATATGATATTGGTTGGCACTTCCGCCTCAAAACTGGCAAAAGTTTGTAAAGTCATGATTGGTTTGTGGGTAGTATGAATTTTTCTATAATCTCGCATGCCCTCAATGTATAAGATATCATTGAACAAAACTTTCTCTAATCTTAAGGCAGTTTTTACAAATAGGAAGTCATTTATGATATTGTTGTGCTTGTTTTTAAAACTTTGCTGCACCCTTTCCACTGCTTGGTAAAACCGCTCAAATACAAATGGCTTGCACAAGTAGTCTGTTACTTTTAGTTCGAAACCTTTAAGTGCAAATTCTTCGTAAGCAGTTATTACAATTACATCGCAAGTGGGTTTTGCGGCCTCTAGTAATTGTATGCCCGACATTTCGCCGAGGTTTATATCCAAAAAAATTAAATCTATTTCGTTGTTTTGTAAAAACAACAAAGCGTCTATTGCGTTTTCAAAACTATGAAGGACAACCAAAAAAGGTAGTTTTTGCGCAAAGGATTTTATGCGCTCAACTGCAAGTGGTTCATCCTCTACTATGATGCATTTAATGACCATTGTACAAAATTAGTATTACGCTGTATAATTCGGAGGTTTTGGTTATTTGCAAATCGTGCTGCTGCGGGTATAAAAGATCCAATCTTTTTTGAATCAATTCATTTCCCAAACCGCTTTGTAAATTTTCAGTGTTATTTGGTTGGTATTTATTGCTGCAAGAAAAAATAATCTTTTTTTGTTCAATCAATATCTTTACTACGATGGCATTGTCCAATCTTTTATTTTCGGCATATTTAAAGGCATTCTCCAAAAATGGAATAAAAATCATAGGTGCAATAAAAATATTATCTGCTTTGCCATCCAATGTATAATTGATATAATTTTCGTTGCTCGTTCTTATTTTTTGTAAGGCTATGTATTTTTCCACATAATCTAATTCTTTTGCTAGTGGTACTGTTTCTGTTTTTGTTTCGTACAGCATAAAGCGCATCATTTCCGATAGTTTGTTTAAATACAGCGAAGCTTTGGTTGCATCTATTTCTATCAATACATCAATATTGTTGATCGTATTAAATAAAAAATGTGGGTTCAATTGCGATTTTACCAATGCGAGTTCCATTTCATAATTCTTTTTGTTGAGCGCCTCTTTTACTTTAATATCGGCATACCAATTTATAAAACCTTTTATAACAATCGCAATGGTACCATGCACCAAGCAAAGAAGCGAAATAAAAAGAAGCATTGCCAACTTATCTGCCCAAGGCATTTTTGCTGTAGAGGGGTTACTAAAAAATAGTTGAGAAACAAACAACGAAGATTCGCCAATTCCAACGCACACAACCAAGCCAAGAACAACCAGTACCAATATTTTTTTGCGTTGTAAGAATTCTGTAAACAAAACAGTATAAAAAATATAAAAGGACAAAACGCATGGCAATAAAAACAGCAATGTCAATGGAGAGAAAAACAACATGCGGCTAAGCCTGGCAAAGGAGCGCCCTGCCATTGCTTGAGGCAATATCAAAACAAAAGTGGATATCAATAGCAGATACAAAAACCAATACCCAATATGTAATAATAATACGGTTGACTTTTTCATCTGATAAACATTAACCCTTTTCTTTTTTAGTAATATACAGTAAATAGCCCACAACTGTAATTGTCGCAAAATAGCAGAAAGCAAGCATATGTATATTTACCGGCAATAATGCAATCCGGCTACCTTGCCGTGTTTTTAAAAAATTGAGCATCGTGTATATGTAAGGAATCGTATAACCAAATTTCCAAGATAATGCGGATATGGAAGCTATCCATAAACCAAACCCAATGCCAATGGGCACAATAAAATTCCTTACCTGCAAGCTTATCAAATACTGCAACGCAACGATGGGCAAACAATCAATAAAAAAGTAACCATTTTCTCTTAGTATTGCAGCAAAAGGAATGGAGGCCGATGGATAGGGAACATCGCTTATCAGCAGATAAGGTACTAGTGCAGTAAGATAAATGCCCAAATTGAATAAAATAAAAAACTGCAATACCATAACTAGCAATATGGCAAGTTTCGAAAAGAAAATGGTAGTTAGGCGCTGCGGCGTAGTATGCAATTGTTTCCAAGTATTGTTTTTATATTCCAGTTGTGTTATTAAACTGGTAGCAAGTACAACACCCACCGGCAATAAAAAAAGTGCCATTGTTTCCCAAGAGTTTTGCCAAAGCTCCACCCAAAAATTTGGGTTGGTATAGGTTGTAGCTAAATTTTTGTAATGCGCCAGTTTGTAAATGATAATAATTACGGGTACAAAAAATGCGCCTACAATTACCAGCCAAGAAGATAAACTGCGTTTCTTTTTTAGCCATTCACTTTGAAAACTGTGCACAAATGATAAGATCATAATATTAGTTTTTAATAAGGTCCATAAATATATTTTCCAAGTCATTTTTTATAATGGATATGCCATACACTTCCACATTCCTGTTCACCAACGCCTTGTTCAATAATGCAATGGTATCTTTGGGCAATGCGGGCAAGATTATCTGTTCATCTTTTAAAGCGTACGTCAACGCATGCTCGGAAATTATTTTGCAAGCGAGGTTAGTATCATTTGTTTCCAATATTACAGATAATGATTGTTGCTGTTTTTCTTTTAGCTCATTCATGGTACCCTGAAACATCATTTTTCCCTTGTTGATGATGCCCACATGGGTAACCAACTTTTCTATTTCGGATAACAAATGGCTTGAAATGATAATGGTAATGCCTTCCTCTTTGTTTAAGCGTATGAGCAATTCCCTCATTTCTACAATGCCATTTGGATCTAAGCCATTGCTAGGTTCGTCCAATATAAGTAAAGATGGACTGTGTAATAAAGCAATAGCAATGCTTAGCCGCTGTTTCATACCTAAGGAAAATTTACCAACCTTTTTATTCCCGGTATTTTGCAAACCTACTAATTGCAATACGGTTGCTATTCTCTCCATTGGGCATTGATAAATTTTTTGCAATACCGCCAAATTTTCTGTGGCAGTAAGATGCCCATACAAAGAAGGGCTTTCTATAAGGGAGCCTATTTTTTGTAATACCCCTACACGGTTTTCATTAAATGGGTTGCCAAAAATTGAAATTTGCCCCTCTTGTTTTTTTAACAGCCCCAATACCAACCTAAGGGTGGTAGTTTTGCCGGCACCGTTTGGGCCAAGAAATCCATAAATGGCACCAGTAGGTACCTGAAGGTTTATATTGGTTAAAATATTTTCTTTGAGTGAAAATCTATAGGAGAGATTGATTGTTTCGAGTGTGTTTACTTGCATTGCAATATTTTAATAAAATAAAAATAGCCAAACTGAATGCTGATAACAAGTCAATTCTGCAAGTGGGTTGTTTTGTTCTGCAAAATGGAATGAAACAAAACTTTCCTAAATTGCTTTATTAAATTATATCATGCCCTTCATCCACTCATTCTCCATAAACACCGAAAAGCAAAACCCTTTTCCTTTTAATATTCCTGCTGTACAATTTGCAAAGAATATTGTGCTCAATAATAAAGTAACCATTTTTGTAGGCGATAATGGTAGCGGCAAATCTACCCTGCTCGAAAGCATTGCGTACAAACTAAATTTTCCATTAATTGGCGGCGGCATAAAATTTCATAGTCGGGAAGGTTTTGATGCGGCGGAAAGCATAGAACCTTTTTTGGAAATAGATTGGAAAAGAGAAACACACAAAGGGTTCTTTTTTAGGGCAGAGGATTTTAGCGATTTTGTAAACTCGGTAGAAAATGAAAATAAAAGACTAGCAGGTCAATTAAGCGAACTAAAGGGTAAAGTTGATGATAGCATTATTGATAAAATGAAGCAAAGCGCCAATTTTAGTTTGCACAACATGCGTAAAAATTATGGCGAAAACATGCAAGCTTTTTCTCATGGCGAAGCTTTTTTGAAAATACTGCAAACACGCATAGGCGATAAAGGCATTTTTTTATTAGATGAGCCCGAGGCGGCACTATCGCCGCTAAAACAATTGTCGCTTATATCATTAATATTGGAAATTGTAAAAGGGAAAAATGCCCAGTTTATCATAGCCACCCACTCGCCCATTCTCATGGGCATACCTGGCGCAAGCATATACGAAATACAAGAAGATTCGATGAAACCAGTGGAATATACAGAAACCGATCATTATCGAATTACCAAAACATTTTTAGATAATCCTGATTATTATTTGAGGCATTTGTAAATGTAATCAGGTTTTAGTTAGTTTAATTTTAACCAATAAGCCTATGACTTTAAAATTCAAAGCAATATTAATTGAGATTCTTCTAATTTTATTAGGATCATTTTGGCTTTTTTATCATGGCTATAAAGAAAATGGCTTTATTATTTATACTTCATACATTCTAATATTAATTGGTTGGTTCGGATTATTAGCATCAATATTTGGAGATATACTATTAAAAAAGAGAATAAAGTTTAAAAACCATAAAATAGCTTGGTTGAAGAATAGTTTAAAAGAACTATTAATCTATTCTTTATTTGCACTTTGTTTTGTTGCTAATTTTGTATTGATAGAAAAACTAGCGGATAACAGAATTAACAGGATACTATTGAACGATCCAACAGAACTTACGGTAGCTACGGTATTAAAAATTGAATATAGGTATTCAAGAGGAGGGCAAAAGCCTTGGGCTGTTATTAGATATAGCACAGAGGATAAGGTAATTTTGCAAGCAGTTTTTAATTATAACTTAACCTATAAAGTAGGACAGAAATATTTTATAAAATATTCTGTTGAATATCCTTCAATGTTTTCTATTCTTCAAAAAATGGAATAAGAAGATGTGACTTTATTGCAAAATATTACAAATTCATTCAGAAAGGGATAGTGACTTTTTAAAAGTCGATTTCCCTTTTTGGGTACTTCGGATGATCCGCTTCTATAAAGGTTGAAAAATGGTATGCCGATGAAATGTGCGACCCCTATGCAAGCATAGAGGCAAGCTACAACGAAGCTGCCCACAGCTATTGCCCTAGCTGGGTACATAAAAAAAGCATGCCTTTTTTTATGTACCCAAAATCTATCTTTATATTTGCAGCTATGGCAAATGAAGCAAACAATTTCGCAGAGATAATTTCTCATTGTAAAGAGTACGGTTATATTTTTCAAAGTAGTGAGCTATACGATGGGCTTGCGGCGGTGTACGATTATGGGCAAATGGGAGCGCAACTCAAAAAAAACTTACGGGACGCTTGGTGGAAAAGCATGACACAGCTAAACGAGAACAACATCGTTGGTATTGATGCGGCTATTTTTATGC
>JANMGS010000649.1:0-2445 GCA_031374745.1 Ferruginibacter sp.
GCAATCCATACGGGTATTGGCTTTCCATTGAACGGGTTTGTAGCATACGCACCCGTAAAGCAACCGGTAATTTGCTTTACCTCGCTCATGCGCTCCCGGTCGCTGCGGCTTTTTACATATGTTAGATATTCGTCGATAGCATTTTTTTGTTCTGCTGAAACCAAACTATCTAAAATTGGATGTTCAGGCGCAACAACTAAAAAATCTACACCAAAAATTGTATCAGGTCTAGTTGTATAAACGACAACGGACAACCGACCATCGACAACAGTAAGGTCGTTATTATTGTCAGTTGTCTTTTGACTGTCGTCGGTTGTCTGTTGTCTGTCGTCGGTGGTCCTTTGACTGTTGTCTGTTGTCGGTTGTCTTTCATCCGTCGTTCCTTCAATAACAAACCTCATTTCCGCGCCCTCGCTCCTCCCTATCCAATTCCGCTGCATTTCCTTCATAGGTTCGCTGAACTGAACTGTTTCCAAGCCTTGTAGCAATCTATCGGCATAGGCAGTAATACGCAAATACCATTGGCGCATCTTCTTTTTTATTACTGGATGCCCACCACGTTCGCTCACACCATTTACTACTTCATCGTTTGCAAGTACGGTGCCCAATGCCTCGCACCAATTTACTTCGCCAAAAGCAGAAAAAGCCAAACGGCGTTTCATCAATATTTCTTCTTGCTCGGCTTTGGAATATGCGTTCCATTGTGCAGCAGTAAAATTTTTATTGCCTTGGGTTTTATATTTTTCAATAAGATATGCAATAGGCCTGGCTTTTTGCTGTGTATTGCAGAAATAGGAATCAAATAAGTCTAAAAATATTTTTTGTGTCCATTTGTAATACGATGGGTCGCTGGTGCGCACTTCTCTACTCCAATCGTAGCAGAAACCAATTTTATCCAACTGTGCTTTAAAGGTTTCAATATTTTTTTCGGTGGTTACAGCCGGGTGTTGCCCTGTTTCTAATGCATATTGCTCTGCCGGCAATCCAAAACTATCAAACCCCATAGGATGCAATACATTAAAACCTTTTAGCCTTTTGTACCTACTATAAATATCGCTGGCTATATAGCCTAAAGGATGGCCCACATGCAAGCCTGCGCCACTTGGATAAGGAAACATATCCAACACATAATACTTTGGCTTGGGAGATTCGTTGCTTACTTTATAGGCGTTGGAGTCTTTCCACTGCTGTTGCCATTTTTGTTCTATTTCTCTAAAATTGTATTCCATTTTTTTTATTTCACGCAAAGACGCAAAGTTTTGTTTCACGCAAAGCCTGCAAAGAAGCAAGGACGCAAAGGGTTTTTAATTAATAAATTTATTTTGAGTTTAAAGAAAGATTGCTATCTCTTGAGAGCGTGAGGGACCTGACTGCCGTCAGGCAGGTAGTAGCGAAAATCCTTTTTTGTTGCCTTTGAACAAAAAAGACCTGCCAACCGGCTGGCTGGTTGCTATGTATACCCCTACCCCTTGCGATAGCTTGGGGGCACGCCCCCATTTTCTTCAAAAAACTTTTAACAAATTAATATGCAGCGTTATTGGTTTTCTTAAAATATATTTGAGTACCAAACGGCTGAATACTATCAAAAATAAACTAAAGATTACAAAATCCTTATTTTTGCCTTATTCAGTGAATAAATAATCGCTAACCGCAGAATAATATAGATATGTCGCAATTTGGAAAAGCATCGAGCAAAAGAGGAAAACCTAGTTATATTTATGCCATTGTAGGGGTAGCACTGGTATTATTTCTGTTTGGTATTGTGGGCTGGTTCTTTTTAAATATTCGCAAAACTGGCGATTATTTTAAGGAAAGTATTCAAGTATCTGCTTATCTCAATCCAGACGCTGGTAAAAAAGTAATAGATAGTGCTACAAACTATATAGCATCGCTACCATCTATAAAATCTGTAAAGTATGTGAGTAAAGCAATGGCTATAAAAGCCTATGAAAACGAGGCTGATACTACCTGGAGATCTTTCATAAAAGCCAACCCATTACCAGCTAGCATTGATTATTTTGTAAAAGCCAATTATGTAGAATCCGATAGTTTGAACAAAATAGCCTCACGTATTCAGGAAATGTATCCTGGCTTGGTTTCGGAGTTTAAATTCCCACAAGAAATGGTTGCAAAAGTGGGCAGCTTTGCAAAAACAGTCGTTTTTGGGTTTTTAATAGCAGCAATTTTACTTACCATTTTGGTAATATTTTCAATAGACAATACAATAAGGCTTGCTATGTATAGCAATCGATTTTTGATAAAAACAATGCAAATGGTGGGAGCAACAAGGTTTTTCATTGCCAAACCAATAAACATTCGTGCAATCATAAATGGCCTTATAGCTTCGCTAATTGCTATTGCGCTGTTGCTTTTATTTATTTTTCTGTTAGAGTCTTTTGGGCCACCAGAAATAAAAATACTAAGAGATAATAAAAATATGGTACT
>JANMGS010000679.1:0-6211 GCA_031374745.1 Ferruginibacter sp.
CCACAACCAACTCGAACCGGCAGATGCGGTAAGGGTAACATTCAAGCCTTGGCAAAAAGTAGTTGCACCGCTTGCAGTTATGTTTGCGGCTGGCAAAGGATTTACAGTTACTACTACCGGAGTAGGATTACTAGTACATGAACCTGTAGTACCAGTCACACTATATGTTCCATTTGTACTTACGGTAATAGAAGGGGTTGTTGCACCATTGCTCCATAAATAGGATGCAGCATTGTTTGCTGTTAAAATTACCGAACCACCTTGGCAGAAAGTTGTAGCGCTGCTAGCAGAAACGGTAGAAGCGGCAACTTGCGTAATAGACAATGTAACCAATGTTCTATTTATACTCTCGCAACCTGTTGCCGTATTCCGGCTAGCTGCATAATAGTTAACTGTACCCGCTGTATTTAAATTGGGAGAAGTAACTATTGTACCTCCGACTGCTGCATTATACCATACAAGCGTATTACCTGCAACCACAGATGCTGAAGCTACCAGCATAGGCATTGGATTGCCTGGGCAAACGGTTTGTGATTGATTGCCTCCACTTAATGGTTGTGGAATGGCTGAGCTACCGATGGTAATTGCTAAAGTAGTTGTGCTAGTTTGGCAAGTGCCATTGCCCGCAAATACGGAAACATTACCAGATATGCTTCCAGTAGGGAAACTAACGGTGAGGGTAGTCGTACCTTGTCCAGATACAATGCTGGCACCAGTAGGCACTGCCCATGTATAAGTGGTAGCACCCGTTACAGCAGGCGTTGTATACTGTACACTTGTAGGAGCGCCACATACGGCTGTAAGACCGGTAATACCTCCAATTACACCTAGGCCACCACCGCCGCTCGATACGATTGCATTTATTGCATTAGACCTTACTGACTCTGCACCTGTTGTTGCATTTTTTGCAACTATATAAAACCACAAACTTGCGCCAGGAGTCATGCCCGTAGCTGTGTGCGCTGTACCTGTAACATTTGCAGATTGTAATACAAAATTACCCGTTGCAGGATCTAGTCTGTAAATATCATAAGCAGTAGCATTGGTAACTGCAGCCCATGTAAAACTTACTTGCCCAGAACCACAACCACCTGCAGCTACAAAACTAAAACCAGTTACAGTTCCCAAAATTTTAAAATTTACATCACTTACATCTGTAATACTTCCACTGCTTACCCTTACCAAGGCCGTACCTGTGTTTGCTGTAGGAACAGTCCAAGCTAAGCGAGTAGTTGCAGCAGGAACGGTGGTAGAAAGTGTTGTCCAATTTGCTCCATTATTCAAGGAATATTCTACTGTCTGGTTTCCTGTAACACCTGCATTATCCCAAGTTATTGTTTCGGATGAAGTGGGGTTGAACGACTCATTGCCATTTGGATAAGTAACTTCAATATAAGGCATATCTACATTCCAAGTAAGCGCATAAGGTTGATTGGGACCAGTAGTAATAGCTGCTCCTCTTACCCTTAATGTATAAGTGCCTGCAGGAGGATTGTCGATAGTAACCTGTTCAATATTGCTGATATTATCTATAGCTTTTGTTGCTGGTGCAGAAGGGTTATTCTTATCTAATATCCAAGGCAAAGAAGTTGTTGCTCCATTTATTACGGTAAGGTCTAAATTATTCACCAAAGCAATGGCTGAATTAGTAGCTGCAGCAGGGTCGTTCCAAGTAAGCATTACATTTAAGCGAGCAGCACCAGCAGGTACTGTTAGGCTTACATCATTTGTAGCACCAGTTGCAATAGTATTTAAAGCATATCTATTTGTTTCTAAAATTTTTACTGCTGCAAGTGCATTTATTCGACCAAATCCAAAACGATAATCTGGCCCCACATTTCCAAGATCTATGGCGGTATTGCAGGCTATGTTTTTGATAAGCATAGAGGGCGGTAGCACATTTGCATTTAGTTGTTTGTAACGTTGTGCTAAAAGTGCTACAGTGCCAGTAATACTTGGTGTAGACATTGATGTGCCAGAAATAGTACCGTAGGTATTTTGTGGTGTATAAGTAGAAAATACATTTGTTCCCATTGCACTTATTTCAGGTTTTACCCTACCATCATGTACAGGACCAAAACTACTAGAGCCAGATATGCCTTCGGTTGTGGTAATATTTGCCACTACCAAATTATTTTTTGCTGCTTTACCAGTACCCGTAATTGTTCCCCATCCGCTAGCACAAGAACTTTGTGCATTGCCAGCAGAATGGCAATGTAAATGATACAGGTTGTTGTTTAAATTTATATCGGTATTTCTTGCTCTCAATGAATAAGCCACTGAAGTGCCTGTAACACCACATTGAACCCCCAGCCCATCATGATAAGAGTGGTTACTGCTTATTAATGTTTTTGCAGGAATTTCTATTGCCATTGTAGCTTGCACATCTCCAGCAAAACCATAGTAAGAATAGATGGTTGCATTGGGCGCCATCCCTCTTGCTGTTGGGTTTATAATACCTCTACCGCCTATTGTGCCAGATACATGCGTACCATGGCTGCCAGCGGCTCCAGCGTCTACGTTTATCATTCTCCCAGCAGGTGAAAAGTCTAAATGCTGGCTTGCTCTTTCATCAAATACGCCAATATTCATTCCATCGCCTTTTAAATTTCTTACGCCATCACTAATTATATTTACCCTATGCAATGTTCTGCCAGGTAAATTGTCTGGCACATTAGGTGCAGCAATATATTCAACCCATTGAATGAATGGAAGTGCTACTAACTTGTCCAAATTATCTTGAGGAATTCTAATATCAACCATTTTAAAAACAGATACATCAGCAATTACGATTGCTTGCAAGCTTTTTAGTGAAGCCATTATCTTTTCGGCAGATAAATTTTCATATAATTGGATAGAAACATCGGCATATCCATTTTGCTTTATGGCATGTGCCGGTACTTTTTTACCCAAAACATCTTGCGTTGTTTTCTGGCTACTAGTAAGTTGAAAAAGACTGCGAATGTTATAATTCTTAAGTGTAGCAATATCTACTGATGCAGGTATGGTTGCAGTATAGGCAAGGTTGGGAAGGTAATCTATCAAATTTATATTAACAGATTGTAGCGTAGCTTTTAGTTTTTCATCGGGAAGTGCATTAAATTGAATGGCAACATAATGGGTACCGTTGAATAAACTTTTGGTAAATACATTTGTATTTTTAGACAATTGCCTTACATTTTCTTCAGGCACAAATTTTCCCGAATTCAACATTATATTGTAATCAGGAGTTTGTTGGGCAAATGCAATTGTAGGCAAGAAAAATAGTAAAAATAATTTAGCTAGCTTAGTAAAAATTTGTTTCATAAATTAAAATTGATTTCGTTCTTATAAAATCTTGAGTAAAATACTTAATTTGTAAGTATAATTGACGAAAATATTATATTTGAAAGTTTTTTTGTTACGAAATAAAGAAATTTACGAACAACCAATGGAGTCTGTTGGAATAAATCTTATTGAAGGTTTCAAATAGCCATTCTTAATACCAAACATACCTATGCTAAAATATTATAAAACTTGCCTATTTTTATTTTTAACTACAAACCTGTTTGCGCAAATTAAGTGGCAACTGCCCGATAGCTTAAACAGTGGATTACCGAAAGGATTAAAACTATATTTCACAAACGATAAGGTAGATGGCAGACCGAACATAGCCTATTATATAGAAGCAGATTTGAAAGACGATTCCCTCCTTTTTGAAGTGGATACAACATACAATAGAAGACTTACGCCTGGTGAATTTTATATAAAAAATGATTATCCGCTGGTTGTTGTAAATGGCACATTTTTTTCTTTTAAAACAAATCAAAATTTAAATACGGTTATAAAAGATGGGCACCCCGTTTCATTTAACATCGCTTCGGTTAGGGGATCGGGCAAAGATTCTACCAAACAAATTGCCATTTTTAGAAGCGCCATTGGTATTTCCAAAAACAGAAAGGCTGATGTGGCATGGATAAATAGTGATACTACTTTTGGTAAAATATTGGCTAGTCAACACCCAATTAATCCATATATAAATCCGCCGATTAAAACCGCAACAAAAAAAGAATTGCACATAATCAAAAAACTCAAAAGAAATTCATTTAAAAAATGGGATATGCAAACAGCCATCGGTGGTGGTCCGGTACTTTTACAAAATGGAGAAATTGCTATCAGTAACAATGAGGAGCGGATGTTTACTGGCAAGGGAATAGAAGATAAACACCCAAGAACAGCTATGGGATATACTGCACAAGGAAAGTTAATTATTTTGGTTATACAAGGAAGGTTTGAAAAATTGGCCGAAGGTGCCACACTTACCCAAGAAGCCCAAATTTTGAAAGACATAGGTTGTGTAGAAGCATTAAATTTAGATGGTGGTGGCAGTAGTTGTATGTTGGTAAATGGAAAGGAAACGATTACACCTAGTGATAAGACAGGGCAACGAGCTACTCCAGCCGTTTTTATCATTAGGAGAAAATAAAAACTTACCCTTTTTTAATTAATTTAGTTTTCCAATTCTTGGTTTTACTAATTCTTAATACCATTTTATGTTGAAACAATTGCGTTTTTTAATACCTACAGTAACCATTTTGTTTGTATTACATTCCTGTAAAAAATCTACAGATACAATTATTCCTGTTGTAAATCCACCAGCTGCAACCATAGCAGCACCTAGTCCTTTTGGCTTTTATGTTGTAGGATATTTTCCTTCTTATAGGGTTGTTGCAGATGTGCCAGATGTAAAATTCAGGATGTGCAATGTTATTAATTATGCGTTTGCAACCATTAATACGGCTGGCAATCTTACACTAGGTAATGCTGCACATTTAACAAGTGTAAGAACCAAAGCCAAGGCAAATGGAGCAAAGGTTTTTATTAGTGTTAGTGGGCTAGCAGCCGACTTTAAAAATATGGCCACTGCTGCTGTTGGAAGAACCGCTTTTATAACTCAAATAATGAATCTTGTGCGCACATACGATTTGGATGGTGTAGATATGGATTGGGAATTTCCCCGCACAGATGATGGTACAGATGTAACCTATACTGCGCTTATGAAACAACTGAGTGATAGCTGCCATACCAATAGTAAGTATTATTTAACGGCAGCGATCACAGCAGGAAGGTATGCTGGTGCGGTTAGGGATGCTATAAAAACAGAATTGTGGACTGGTAATTATATAGATTGGTTCAATATAATGTCGTACGATGATTTTAGTACCACGTTACCGTATCAACATCATACTAACTTAACCTTATCTAACACCAGTATGAACTATTGGGTTACTACCCGAGGTATGCCTGCTTCGAAAGCGGTGTTGGGCATTGCTGGTTATGGTAGGCCAAGTGGTATTACACAAACAGGCACTGTGCTTGGTTTTGGAGCCATTATTTCTCCTGCTTATGGCGGAAATCCTTTTTCGGATTCTGCCATAGTGAGCAATGGTGCATTTATAAACTATACCATTTATTACAATGGCATTACAACAGTAAAAAAGAAAGCAATGCTTGCAAAACAAATGGGTAATGGCATTATGATTTGGGAAAAAAGCCAAGATGCACACGATAACAACTCCTTGCTAAAAGCAGTGTGCGATACGATTGTTAGGGCTTATTGATATTACAATAACTTCTTTAGTAAATTGGGTTTGTATTTTCTGGTTTTAAAAAAGAGTTGTTATCCTTTTTTGTAGTAAAAGTATTTTGAATTACTAATTAAGCTTGACAACCCTTGCGACAAATTCATAGGTTCATAGTCGCTGTTTTTTTTTACCTTCAACCCATGAACAAAAACATCCTTAACCTCTACCAAATTGCTTCAAAAAAAAAAACGAACTATCATTGGGCTGATGAGCGGCACATCCCTTGATGGCTTGGATATTTCATTGTGTGAAATAGTAGGCTTTGGTTTGGAAACAAAAGTGGAGGTAAAAGAGTTTACAACACTTTCATACGAGCCTTCGTTTAAAGTGAAAATAAAGGAAATTTTTAGCAAGCATGAGGTAGATCTAGAAAAAGTATGTTTGCTAAATGCTTTTGTAGGCACTAAGCATGCTCAAATGATAAACGATTGTTTGAAAGTATGGAATATTAATAAAGAAAATGTTGATATCATTGCCAGCCACGGGCAAACCATTTACCATGCGCCAAAAATTTTACACAAAAAAGATGGGTTCGACAATGCCACTTTACAAATTGGAGATGGAGATCATATTGCAGTAAAAACTGG
>JANMGS010000680.1:0-9342 GCA_031374745.1 Ferruginibacter sp.
CAAAGCGGGCATACCATTACCGTAGATGTATTGGCTACTTGCAAAGATTTACAAATGAATACAAATGAAATATTATCAGCCCCTGCTTTTCCAACAGCAGGTAAATTAGTGCTTGCTGCAAATTATGTAGAAGTGTCAGGAAAAATGAGAGCATATACCAATACAGCCGGTCCAATAATTGGTGCAACTGATGGATCTTTTTACACCCAAACTTCCGCAGTCACCAATTTTTCTAGTACAGGAGGTACTACAACAACAGGCGCTATTAGAATTGTAGGCAATACAAGAACAGTGTTTGCTGCTACGGAATGGGGACCAAGTGGTTTTAGTAATTGTGCTTTGGAATTTAATCTTGCAGCGGGTCAAATTGCGGGAGTAGATAATGCTATAAAGTTTAAAAGCATCACCATTAACAGTGGAACAGTAAATGCAAATGCAAGTGCACGTATGGGTGTAGATGATGGGTCTAGCACTGGTTTTTTTACTATTAAATCTGGGGCTAAATTAATTACGATAAGGTCAGGGTCTGATATTATATCTGCCAGCTCTACTTCAAAATGTGGAACGATAACGATAGAAGCAGGGGGTATTTTAGAACTTGGTGGATCTGCGCCTTGGATAAGTTGTACATCATTTATAAACAATGGAACGGTGATTTTCAATAGGGCAGGTACACAAACTTTACTTCAGCGTGGTGCAGATGTTACAGCTACTACTGCTTTAAATAGTTACAGTACGCTTATATTGGCAACCACAAGTAGCAAGTCACCATTTGCGCCTATTACAGTAAGTAATTTGTTGCAATTTACAGGCACTGCTACCTTAAACGCAACGGCCGTTAATACGCTTACCATGCTGAATGGTTCTACGGTTGAAAGATCAGTAACTTCTGGAACATCCATACCAAGTACTGCCGGAGCTATTTTTTATGGCACAACAGCTACCGACTTTGTAAATGTTACCATAGGCTCGTCCATTGCGAGCAGCAATGAATTTCAATCTGCTCCTACCCCAGGTAAAATTGGTACACTTACTATTAATCCTGGGGTTATGTATACACATGCAGGTTCTAGAACAGTTAATAATATTGTGAACAACGGGCAAATTGTAATGACGCCTACCACTTCTATGACAACAACTGTTACTGGTACCATTGCAGGCTCGGGTATTTATTCCACCAGATTGAGTACTTCTGCAACAGCACCATCCACTATACACTATGCTGCTTCTTTTACTTTTACTGGCCCTGGTCCTGTAGGAACCCTTAATATGAAACAAGTGTTAGATTCTAATCATTTAAGAAGTATAACGCTCAATAGTGCAGGGGGTTTAATTATTGGTAATCCAATAATTGTAGATACTAGCTTAACGCTGACGAATGGTGTATTGACCAATGCTGCTAATTTAACCTTGGGTACCAATGTTAGAATTAATCGTGGAGCTGGTTCTTTAACTGCAGCACCTATATTTGGTAGTAACATATTTAGTTTAGTTTATAATGATGTAGCTCCCACTATTACAGGTTTTGAATTGCCTCCTTCCTCAACAATAAAATTGCTTACTATTAACAATGCGGCAGGTGTTACATTAAACAACTCCAACACAGTAATAGATACGCTGAAATTAACGCTTGGAAATCTAACTATTCCTGCATCTCAAACACTACGAATAAGTACAGGTTCGGATATACAAGGTGCGCCTTTTAGCAGCGCAAAATATATTATCAGTGGTTTATCTGGTGCAAATACAGGCAAACTAAGAATTGATAACATTACAACAGCAAAACTTTTCCCAATAGGTACGGCTACCAATTATTTGCCGGTAACCGTTACACCTACATCAGCAATGGATTATGAGGTAAGTGTTTTTACAGGTGCTACGGCCAATGGCTTACCTACAGGAACTGCATTAACTGCTGCACAAAAAGACAGATTGGTAGATGCAGTTTGGACTATCAATCGAATGAATGGTACAGGAAACTGTGATGTACAAACAAACTGGGAGTCAACATTAGAGGGGGCAGCTTTTAGTGCGTTTGGCAATACAAGCATTGGCTTGGCTAGGTATAACGGAACTGCATGGGATTTATTTATAGGAACGGGCGATAGTACGGCAAATACTGCTACTGCTACGTTCGCAAATTTCTCCCCTTTTTTAGTGGGTGAAGTAGGAGGTGTATTACCTGTATCGCTAAAAAGTGTAAGTGCTTCTGTAAAAGCTGCAGGCATTGATATAAATTGGAAGGTAGAAAATGAAAGTTCTATCTTAAAATATGAAATAGAAAAAAGCAAAAATGGATTTGATTTTGCTAGCATTGGAACGGTAGATGCAGTAAATAAAAGCAACTATAATTTTACAGATGCTTCTATATTAACAGGTGTGTTTTACTATCGTATAAAAATGATAAGTACAAATGGCAGTTATAAATACAGTTACATCATAAGCGTAAAACAAAGCAACAATTCGGATATAACCATTTATCCAAACCCTGTTGCAAATACCCTTATCATAAATGGCTTAAAAAATAGCAACGCTATAAAAATTGTGAACAGCGCCGGGCAAATAGTTTTACAACAAAATGCCAATGCAAATTCTTTGAGTATAGATGTGTCCACATTAAAAACGGGTATTTATGCTATTCTAATTGCCAGCGAAAATGAAAAAATAACAAGCAAGACTTTTATAAAAGAATAACAAAGATTGTTTCAAAGGAGCATCAATTGAAAGTAATTAGACGCTCTTGTCTAATTACTTTCTTAAAAAAGCAATTAATCAAAAAATATGACAAGTGCCAAAAATTAGAGATACTATATTTTTTTTGATTTGTATGTTAAGCTTTCAGACAAGCTATTGTGGGTACCCCATTTTTAAAAAAGTAAAAAAAGTATTAGAAAAAAATATTCTAATAAAGGCAAATGAATCTTTGAGATTGGAACCCGAAACAATCACAGCAGTATCAAGTGTACGTTCTGCTGGGGGAAAGCACGATTTTTTTTCGGAAGGCGATTATTGGTGGCCTAATCCCCAAGACCCAGCAGGGCCTTATATTCAAAAAGATGGTTTAACCAACCCAGATAATTTTGTAGCACACAGGAAGGCAATGATAAGGTTTAGCCAGATTGTGGGTTCTTTAACATCGGCATATCTGCTTACAAAAAATGAAAAATATGTTGTGCATGCTTTTAAACATTTGCGTGCTTGGTTTATAGATACGGCTACTTATATGAACCCATCGTTGTTGTATGCACAAGCAATAAAAGGAAAAGTAACCGGAAGAAGCATTGGAATTATTGATATGATACAGATGATGGAAGTGGCACAATCTGTTTATGTATTGCAAACTGCAAAATCCGTAAATAAAGAAGAAATTCAAAAAATAAAAAATTGGTTTGAGCAATATCTACATTGGGTTACAACCCATCCATACGGAATAGAGGAGAGAGATGCTAAAAACAACCACGCTACTTGTTGGGTAATGCAAGTGGCAGTATTTGCAAAATTGGTAAACGACCAAGCGCTGTTAAAAGAGTGTAAAAATCGTTTTGCTACCATTTTATTGCCCAATCAAATGGATAACGAGGGCAGTTTTCCATTGGAACTTAAAAGAACAAAACCATATGGCTATTCGCTTTTTAACCTAGATGCTATGACAACCATTTGCCATGTGTTATCCAATAAAAATGAAAGCTTGTGGGATGTAACTATTAAGGATGACGTGGGTCTACAAAAAGGGATAGAATTTATGGCTCCGTTTGTAGAAAAAAAAGAAACATGGAAGTACCCAGCAGATGTAATGTATTGGAACGACTGGCCAGTGGCACAACCATTCTTAATTTTTGGATATGATCAATATCATAAAAAGGAGTGGTTTGAATTATGGAAGAAGCTGGAGCATTTTCCAAAAAATGAAGAAGTAATAAGAAATATGCCCATTAGGAATCCGCTAATATGGTTGGTAAATAAAAATAAAAAAAATGAGAATAATGAGTAGATCAGTATGGCTATGTAGTTTTTTTATGCTTGTGTCGGCTACAAGTTTGTATGCCCAAAAAACAACCAAGCCCAATATACTTTTTATAGCTGTAGATGATTTTAAACCAGAGATGGGTGCTTATGGCAATAGCATTATAAAGACGCCGAATATAGATAGGTTGGCAAAAATGGGCACCGTTTTTATGAGCAATTACTGCCAACAATCTGTCTGTGGTCCTACACGTGCAAGCCTTATGACGGGTATGCGACCAGATGTAACCAAAGTTTGGGATCTAAGAACGCAGATGCGAGATATGAATCCAGATATTGTTACACTGCCACAATATTTAATTTCTCAAGGTTACACGACATCGGGCATTGGTAAGATTTACCATCCAAGCAGCGCATTAAAAAAAGTAGATCCTGTATCATGGAGTATACCTTATTTAGAATTGAAAGAATCGGATTATGCCAATGGGTTGGGTTTTCCTGCAAATGCACAATATCAAAAGGCAGAATCGAAAGCAATGTTTCCGCCAAAAGAAAAAGGAAAGGCAAAAGAAAAGAAAGACGATGGCGATGATGAAACACCCACAAGTACAAAAGGTCCTTCGTCTGAATGTATAGATGTACCAGATAACGCTTACAATGATGGAGCCTATGCTCTAAGAGCAAAGGAACAAATTACGGCTTTAACAAAAGAAGGAAAACCATTTTTTATGGCGGTTGGTTTTCATAAACCACATCTACCTTTTGTAGCACCTAAAAAATATTGGGATTTGTATAAGAGAGAAGATATGCCCTTGGCAACATTTCAAGAACATTCAAAAGATGGGCCTTTGATTGCTTACCACAAATCTGGGGAGCTAAGAAATTATACAGATATACCCGAGTATGCAACATTGCCAGGAGAAGATTTACGCATAGGATTGAAAACGGAAAAGCAAAAAAAATTGATACATGGCTATTATGCTGCCGTTTCTTATATGGATGCACAAGTAGGCATTTTGTTGAATACACTGGAATCATTGGGCACTTTGGACAATACCATTATTGTTCTATGGGGCGATCATGGTTGGCATTTGGGTGATCATGATTTATGGGAGAAGCATACAAACTTTGAACAAGCTACACGGTCACCTTTAATCATTGCTGCACCAGGTTTTAAACCCGGAAAAACAATGTCACAATCGGAGCATCTGGATATTTTTCCGACTATCTGTAATTTAGCGGGAGTGCCCATTCCTAGTCAATTACAGGGTAAGAGTTTGAAACCAATCATGCAGAACAATAAGGCAACGGTAAAAGATTTTTCGGTGAGCCAATATCCAAGAAAGTTGAACAAGGAGGAGATGAAAAAAATGGGTTACGCTACCAATAAAATGATGGGATACAGTTTTCGTACCGCAAAATATAGATATACGATTTGGATGAATGAATTTACAAGTAAGGATGTATTTACAGATAAGAAAATTTATGCAACAGAAATGTATGATTATGTAAAAGACCCGTTGGAGAAAGTAAATGTGGTAAATGATAAAAATTATGTAGAAGCGTCCAAGGAAATGTATAAAAAAGCAGTAGCATTTTTTAAAGCACAAGAAAAAAAATAATCAATTAAAACCCATGAGTAGAAGACTTTTTAAGCTTATAAAAACAACAAGCATTATTGCTTGTACTTTACTAATGGTTCAATTTGCAACGGGACAAACTTCTACCCTAGTAAATATAGGTGCAGGCGGCGTATTATCCTATACTACAGATATAAAGGGAAACAAAATACCAGATTATAGTGGTGTAGGTTATATGAATAGCGAAGCGGCCATACCAACAGTAGCTGTCGTAAAAACAGTAAATGCTATAGCTGGAGATAATTTAGCCAATGTGCAAAATGCCATTAACGAAGTAGCGGCTATGCCATTAGATGCCAATGGATTTAGAGGAGCTATTTTATTTAAAAGTGGAACATACAATATTAGCAATAGTATTACGGTAAATGCAAGTGGCATTGTATTAAGGGGAGAAGGATTTAATGGTGCAGGTACAAATTTTATTGCTACAAGAACAGCACAACATACACTTATAAATTTTGTAGGAGCTACCGGTACTACTAATCTTACGTCTACAAAAAAGGATATTACGGATACTTATGTGCCTGTAGGGGCAAAGCAAGTTACCGTAGCAGCAGGCCATGGTTTTGTTGTGGGCGATAAAGTATTTATTCATCGCATACCCAATGCTGCATGGATAAGCTTATTGGGTATGGATCTGCTTACAACCATTGACCCTGCTGTTACCAATTGGACAGCCTCTTCTTATGATTTATATTACGAGAGAAAAGTAACAGCCGTAAATGGAAACATTGTTTCTTTGGATGCGCCCAATATGGATATCCTTGACCCCTTGTATGCAACAGCAGAACTGTCAAAATACACTTCTGCAAGAATAGAAAAATGTGGTATAGAAAATATGAGAATATCCTCTGTGTATGCATCTGCAACGGATGAGGCGCATGGATGGACAGCCATTTCTTTTGATAATATCATAAACAGTTGGGCCACCAAAATTGAAGCATATTATTTTGGTTATTCAGCTGTAGACATAAAAGGTGGAGCGGCTTGGATAACAGTAGATAGTTGTAAAATGTTGGATGCTAAATCTGTTGTAACAGGTAGCAGACGATATTCTTTTAATGTAGATGGGCAGCGCAATTTGGTAAAAAATTGTATTACCAGAGAGGGAAGGCACGATTACGTAAATGGAAGTCGAACATGTGGGCCAAATGTTTTTTACAATTGCACAGCCACTTTACAAAGCAATGATATTGGGCCACACCACCGTTGGTCTACAGGCATTTTGTTTGATAATATTGTAGGCAATGGTCGTATAGATGTACAAAATCGTTCTGTTTCAGGTTCGGGCCACGGTTGGTCGGGCGCACAAACCATGTTTTGGAATTGTACTGCCGCAAGAATGGTGGTACAAGACCCACAGGGAGATCACATCAATTGGGCAATTGGTTGCATTTGTCCGGATATTACCAATTTGGGCGATTGGGTTACCGAGCCACTTGGCTTTGTAGAATCGCAAGGAACAAAAATTGCAGCTATACCTAGTTTATTTATTGCGCAATTAAACAATAGATTATCTGGCCTATTGCCTCTGGCTCTTTTAAATTTTAGTGCCACATTAAAACCTCAATCTGTTGCATTATCATGGTCCACGGCTGTAAAACAGCACAATGCATATTTTAACATAGAGCATTCAAAAAATGGAATCAATTTTACTGGTATTGGAAAAATAAATGCAGTTGGAAATACAAACAGCATTTCCAATTACAAATGGGAGCACAATGATCCTGTTGTAGGCATAAATTATTATCGGCTAAAACAAGTAGATGCAGGTGGTCGTTTTTTATACAGCGATATAAAAAAAGTTGTATTTAAAAAGGCAAACCTTTTGATTAAAAGTAATGTTGTAAAAGACATGTTAGCAATAAAGGTAAATGTACCAACGGAGGTTAATATTTTTAATGCAGTCGGGGCAAAAGTCATGGGTATGAAAATACAACAACAAGAAAATATTAATGTGAGTAAATATAATGCGGGAATGTATTTTATAAAAACTAATTTGGGGGATACGGCAAGTTTTTTAAAGCAGTAAAAAAGCGGTATAAAAAGTATGAAAACAATTTTAAGTATAGGTTTAGTGTTTGGTTCATTGTTTTTCAATGATGCTACAGCACAGCAAAATACCAAACCCAATATTCTCTTTATTGCCATAGATGATTTAAAACCAATATTGGGATGCTATGGAAATACGCTCATTAAAACGCCCAACATAGACCGTTTGGCAAAAATGGGAACCGTATTTATGAGCAACTATGTGCAACAAGCTGTGTGTGGCCCCACCCGAGCAAGTTTAATGACGGGTAAAAGACCAGACTATACAAAAGTATGGGACCTCAAAACGAAGATGAGGGATATTAATCCAACTATTTTAAGTTTGCCGCAGTATTTTATTACGCAAGGTTACACAACACAAGGAATAGGAAAAGTATATGATGTGCGTTGTGTAGATAAAGACATAGACAAACCATCTTGGAGCGTACCATATTACAAAACAGATAAAAAATATTTCCCTGCAGATATGGGAGAGCCCGCTTTGGATAGGTATCAACTACCTGCCACAAAAGCGCTGGTAGCAACCTATATGAAACTGGCATTGGATAGTGGAAAGACAAAAGCAGAAGCCACCGATTTTGTGCAAACAAAGATTAAGCCTTCTACAGAAAATGCAGACTTGCCAGACAATGCTTACATAGATGGAGCAAATATGTTGCAAGCAAAAAATATTTTAACTCAACTAAGTAAAAGCAACGAGCCCTTCTTTTTGGCAGTAGGTATTTCCAAGCCGCATTTGCCTTTTATAGCACCCAAAAAATATTGGGATATGTATAAAAGAGAAGATATGCCTGTTGCGAAATTTCAAGACCAAACTAAAAATGCTGTTGCTGTTGCCTATCACAATGCTGGCGAATTAAGGGGTTATACAGATATTCCACCACTTACTTCTTTTACAGATCAAAAGCCTTTTGGTTTAACATTGCCAGTAGATAAACAAAAAGAATTGATACATGGATATTATGCGGCTGTATCTTATACGGATGCCAATGTAGGTAAGTTACTGGATGCATTGGATTCCCTGGGCCTTACAAAAAATACCATCATTGTACTTTGGGGCGATCATGGATGGCATTTGGGCGATCATAATTTGTGGTGCAAGCATACCAATTTTGAAGAGGCCACACGTGCACCTTTAATTATTGCAGCACCAGGAGTAAAACCTTCTAAAGCAAATTCGCAATCGGAGCATATTGATATTTTTCCTACCTTATGTGAATTAGCTGGACTAGCTATTCCTTCGGTATTAGATGGGAAAAGTTTGGTGCCATTGATGAAAAATCCTACGGCATCTGTAAAAGAATTTTCTGTAAGCCAATACCCAAGAAGCAATGCTACAGCCGAAAACGAAAGGTTGGGTTACGCAGATGCAAACGCTATGGGCTACTCTATAAGAACAAAACAATATCGTTATACCATTTGGATGAACAATGGTTTTAGAAGCACACAACCTTTTAACAAAGATTGGATAATAGGTATTGAATTATACGATTACAAAAAAGACCCATTAGAAAAAGTAAATGTAGCAAACGAAAAAAAATACGCTACCGTTTCTAAAGATATGAATGGTAAAATGATGGCATTTTTAAAATCGCAAGTAAGGTAAAATAACAAAAATGAGATTTGGGTTAAGGTATAGTATTGTGATAGTAACAATTGGTATTGGATTTTCTTCCAATGCCCAAAA
>JANMGS010000704.1:0-9425 GCA_031374745.1 Ferruginibacter sp.
TTGCAAGCCAGTTGCCAAAGTTTCGTTTACTACAGTTGTAAGTTTTGTTGTTTCGGTTTTACTTAAATTTACTAGTAAGTTGTTTTGTTGTGTGTTCATGATTTTTGTTTTTATTTGTTTTTAAATCCTTTTCTTATTTTGATAACACAAAGATATAAACATTTTAGTACTATGCAAAACAAAGTAGTGTAGTAAATTTAGTAATGGCTTATATTGTAGTACTAATTACTTATATAAATAATTGAATTTGTATTAGTTACAAGTAGTGGCAGTAATGTTTTTTAATTTTTAGCAATTTTATGAATGGTGCATAAGGCTGTTAAATGGTATTTAAAATAAATGTGAAAAGGAAAAACTTGGTTTGGTATTGCTATTTTTTTAATAATATCCGTAGGACTCCTTTGGAGAAAAACAATTTACTGCTTAACGGCTCCAAACAAAAAATGTACGGTATACGTACGGTGAACTCACCGGCAGGCAGGTAAGTGGAGCGATGTATATATAAGTATGCTTTCTGCTGCAAGTGGCATAAGTATACAACTTTATACGAAACAACAACTGAGATCAAATGCAGTAACCTGCACCTTTGCACACAGCGTATAATCTTTAGCGGGACTATTTTATTTATATTTGGTAAAACCAATTTTATTTGTATTATGATTAGTAGATTTTTTTATCCCACGGGCTTGCTGTTACAATTTATACCATTGTACTATTTTTACTTTTTAAATAAAAAAGTAAAAGCGGTAAAGGAGTATAAGGGCCGCCAGATTACATGTTGGCTGCAAGTTAAAACGACACCCTAAAATTCTGAAAGTGAAAATAATATTGATTCTATCTTTTTTCTTTGATTTTTTTGATTCTTTTGGACAGAATAAAAGGCTTGGAAAAATCCAGTTATTAAAAGTGATAAATTCAACTATCAGTCAAAAACCTAACCCAAAGAACAATAATTCTTGTGAAGATGGGCTATGTGGTGAGTGGTGGTCTAATAACAAAAACGGAAAATTTTATAAAACGGACACAGTTAAACTTTATAATTATAGCAACTTTTATCAAATAGATAGTAGCTATTGCACTTTTAAGATTTGGGAATTTGAAAGTAATAATAATTTTTCACAGAGCGGAGCAGAAATGTGTACAGAGCCTCCTTTGCGAACATTTGAAACAAACATAGCTTTTGGAGGAAAGAAAAGTAAAAGAATAATTCCTAATAAATTTCAAATTGTTCAAAAAGACAGTTTAGTATTCATTGTTACTTTAGTGGGCAAGAGTATGTTTGAAAAATATCAAGTGATTAGCATTGATCAGAATAAATCAATTGGTCAAAATGCATTTATTTTAACACTGGTCAGGAAAAGAGTAAAATAACCTACAGCCAAACAATAAGTTTTGTCGAATTGGGGCATGGCGTTGAAGCAATCTTCAGAAGTGCATATCAAGGCTTTAGTTTCGGTGAATGTAATTATGCCTGGCTTTTGTTCTTAACTTCTGCTTTTAGTTATAAATTTAGGTTAAGTTCTGGGCTGGCAGTTGGTGAATTCCCTAACTGCACAAAGCCTCAAATGAAATACGACAAGATTTTTTAGAAGCCACACTTGCATCTAAAATCTAGTTTCCAGATAAAGGTTATTTTATTTCTTCTGTAAAAATTATTCCATTTGCCTCCAATTCTCTCAACACGGGTTCATAAATTTCCTTGATAATAGGTAAATGAATACCCGATAATTGTATACTACCATTTAAAATTAATTTTGCTGCAATGCCCAAAGGTAAACCCACGGTTTTTGCCATAGCAGTATGCACACTGTCTTTTCCATATACAATAAGTGAAGAGATGATTTCATTTTGTTTGCCTGATGATTCAAATGCTATTTCGTGCTGCATAACAATCAAATCTTTATCAGCAGGAGATAGCACCAGTTTTTTTTCTAAAGCAAATTGCAAGCCATCTGCTGCACTTATTTTTCCTTTGTTGATTATGGTATCTGTATCATCCAAGCCAAGAAATACAAGTCTTTGTTTATCCTCTTTAGATATATGCTTAAGTGTTACATTATATGCATCAAAATGTTGTATAAAAAAATCAGATAATGACATATCATCACTTTCGTAAGCAATGGTTTCATCGGTTAATTTTAATGCTATAATATTCTTCCAACCTAGCATAAAATCCTTGTGCCTAAGTGTTGTGCGTACAAAAGTATCTACTGCGTGTAAGTTGTACAAATCAATATATGCCAAACTATTTCTATTGGGATAATAGCATAGTGACCCTATTGTTTTATCTGCTAATTGTATTGTTCTTTCGGTATTAAAAAGATCGTCATACTTTTCAATAATCGTTTTTCCATCTTGCTTATATTCTGCACCTGCTTTGCCAGCAAGTACTACGTTTCGTGGGTTCCAACTTATTTTGTAATGCCATGGGTTATCATCACTTTCGGGGGCTACCAAGCCTCCACAATGACTTTTAAAAGAAGTTATATTTCCACCCTTTGCTTTTATCTCATCTATAAGTTGCATAGCACTCATATGGTCTATGCCAGGGTCTAAACCCATTTCGCAAAGAAAAACAACGCCCTTTGCTTTCACTTCATTTTCCAAGGCTTTTATCTGGTCATCTGCATAGGAAGCAGTAAGTAAATGTTTGCCATAATGCGCACAATCTTTGGCAATATGGATATGCAAAAATGGCGGCATCATAGAAATAACCAAATCAGATTTTTCAATGAGCTCGGTTCTCGCAATATCATTGGTTATGTTTGCTTCCACAATTACCGCAGCTACATGTCCTTTTGTTTTTTGCTCTATGATCTTTTTATCGGAATCTACAATGGTAATTTGCCATTTATTTTGCAAGGCATTGTCCAATAAATATTCTATAAGTACAGATGCAGATTTGCCAGCACCAAAAAGTAGTATATTTTTCAAAATAGTATGTTTATTTCACGCAAAGTAACAAAGATTGCAAAGTACACCAAGTATTGTTCTTTGTATGATTTGACTAAATTATATTATATGAAAGCAAATAGGGTAATACTTTATAAAAGTTGAAAACCGAACTACCGATGAAGAGCGGCGGGATGAGCATCCCTACATTTTATGTAGGGAAGACAGCCCGAGCAAATGCTTGTAAAAGTTTAGATGCTAAGCGCCAAAGAAAATAAATGTGATTGCATTTCTCAAATATGATAACCTTGTTTTTAAGCTAAATTCTTTATCCACACCTATAAAAAATATGTGTAAAACATTAACTAAAAACACCCATTTTTAAGCGGAAAAACAGCTAAAAATCGTTACTTTCGCAGACATTAGAAATATATGGAAAACAACGAAGAATTAAACGAACAGAATAACTCTGGAAACGCCAATAACAGGGGAAAAATAATACCTGTAGTTATTGAGGAACAAATGAAAACTTTCTACATAGATTACTCGATGAGTGTGATTGTAGGGAGGGCATTGCCTGATGTACGAGATGGTTTGAAACCGGTGCACAGGCGTGTATTGTATGGCATGAATGAGTTGAGCAATGCAAGCAACAAACCTTACAAAAAATCGGCTCGTATTGTGGGGGAAGTTATGGGTAAGTATCACCCACACGGTGATGCATCTATATACGATACAATGGTACGTATGGCGCAAGATTGGAGTATGCGTTATACCATGGTAGACGGACAAGGAAATTTTGGTAGCCAAGATGGAGATGAACCGGCAGCTATGCGTTACACAGAGGTACGTATGCAGAAGTTTACCGAAGCCATGATGGATGATATAGACAAAGAAACGGTAGATTTTCAATTGAATTTTGATGACTCTTTGAAAGAACCTACAGTACTACCGTCTAAAATTCCGCAATTATTGGTAAATGGTGCAAGTGGTATAGCGGTAGGTATGGCAACCAATATGATGCCGCATAACCTTACTGAAGTAGTAGATGGATGTATAGCATATATTGACAACAACGATATAGATATTGAGGAGTTGATAAAAATTGTAAAGGCACCAGATTTTCCTACAGGTGGTATTATATATGGCTACGAAGGTGTAAAAGCTGGTTTGCTTACTGGGCGTGGCAGGGTAGTATTGCGTGGCCGTACAACTATAGAAACCGATGCAAGAGGCAGAGAAAAAATTATTATAACGGAGGTACCCTACCAAGTAAACCGAGATTCGCTTACTGCAAAAATAGGAGAGTTGGTGAGCGATAAAATTGTGGAAGGCATATCTGATGTAAATAATGAAAGTAACAGCAAGGAAGGCACCAGGATTGTGGTAGAATTGAAAAAAGATGCTGTGGCCCAAGTTGTGGTAAATCATTTGTTCAAACACTCAGAGTTACAAACTTCTTATGGTATAAATAATGTGGCATTGGTGAATGGTAGACCACAAATTTTAAATGTAAAAGATCTAATTGTAGAGTTTGTAAAATTTAGGCACGAAGTTGTAACCAGAAGGACAGAATATGAATTACGCAAAGCTAAAGAGCGTGCACATATTTTAGAAGGATTTATTATTGCTTTGGACAATTTGGATGCTGTAATAAAACTGATAAGAGAAAGTGCTACACCAAATATTGCACAAGAAGGTTTGATGAGCAATTTTGGCATGAGTGAGATACAGGCAAAAGCTGTATTGGAATTGCGTTTGCAACGTCTTACCGGTATGGAGATTGATAAAATACGGGAAGAATATGCAGAGATAATGGCATTGATAGGAAGATTGGAAGAAATATTGGCAAGCAAAGAACTTAGGTTTGGCATTATAAAAACAGAATTGCTAGATGTAAGAGCAAAGTTTGGTGATGAAAGAAAAAGCGAAATTGAATATGCCGATGATGAAGTTAACATGCTCGACTTTATTGTAGAAGAAGATGTGGTGGTTACGATATCGCACATGGGATACATTAAACGTACATCTGTAAACGAATACAGGCAACAACGCCGTGGAGGCCGAGGTGTAAAAGGTAGTAGTACCAGGCAAGAAGATTTTATTGAAAAATTATTTATAGCAAGCACCCATCATACCTTGATGTTCTTTACAGAAAAAGGAAGATGCTTTTGGTTGAAAGTGTATCAAATACCAGAAGGAGATAAAACCAGCAAAGGACGTGCATTGCAGAACATGATACAAATACCTGCCGATGATAAAGTGCGTGCTATTATAGATGTAGCGAATTTTGATGATGAGGAATATGTAAAAAATCATTACATCGTTCTTTGTACCAAGCATGGTATTATTAAAAAGACAGACCTTAAAGATTTTAGCAGACCAAGACAAAGCGGAATAAATGCCATCAATATCAGAGAAGGAGATGAATTGATACAAGCAAGTATGACCGATGGCAACTGCGAAATAATGATGGCGGTAAAATCTGGCCGTGCCATTCGTTTCCCCGAAACCAAAGTACGCAGTACAGGTCGTGGAGGTATAGGTGTATTTGGAATAGAAGTAGATGAAAAAACAGATGAAGTAATAGGAATGGTTTGTGTAAATAAAGAAGATAAAACCAGAACAGTTTTGGTAGTGAGCGAAAAAGGATATGGTAAACGAACTTTCTTGGATGACCCTGAAACGGGGGAGGCAAATTATAGGATTACAAACCGTGGAGGCAAAGGGGTGCGTACGATAAAAATCACTGAAAAAACGGGTGGACTTGCAGGATTATTGGATGTAGCAGAAACGCAGGATTTGATGATAACTTGTGAAAGTGGAATCACCATTCGTATGGCAGTAAAAAATATAAGTGAGCAAAGCCGTGCTACACAAGGGGTGAAGTTGATTCGTATAGATGAGAACGATAAGATAGCAGCTATTACGCAAATAGATGAGCAAGAGGAAGAAGAAAACACGATTATAGATGAAGTAGTAACAGATGAAAATGCTATAACAACTATTGAAGATGATGTAGAAAGTTTGGAAGCGGATGAAGCAGATGAAACAGATGAAATAGAGGAAGAGGGGGAAGATGATGTTACTGATGAGCATGATGAAAAAGATGCATAATTGTTGATGGATATTTTTTAAAATGGCTGCCGAAAGGTGGCCATTTTTAGTTTAAAGAATTAAATAGTTGTATTTATGCATTGGGTTTAAACATTCCCCTCCTTGGAGGTAAAGCCCACCCCGTCTGCCTGCGGCAGCCACCCCTCCAAGGAGGGGAATATTCGAAGTGTAAATGTTAAATCAAAATACTTTTAATGCAAAGTCTGTAATTTTAGTTTCATTATGAGAAAAATTACTTTACTAATTTTTATAGTTGGCTTTGCGTTTCATTCATACGGGCAAAATTTATTAAACCAACAATTTGAAGCTTCTAGAGGTAAGTGGGAGGTACCTTTAAAAAAATACACAAGTGTATTTGACAATAAAAGAAACGAAAGATATTCTGGAGATCCATCTGCTTCCCCGCTTACAATAATAACCGATAGCTCCTATGTAGTAAATGCGCTTCATGCAGGTGAAGTTATTTTAATAGCTGAAATAGAAACTTTAATTTTTGTAGTAGTAGTAAAATATGGAGACTATTACATTGCTTACAACCCTTTGAAAAAACTAACAGTAAAAAAAGGAGACCAAATATATGCAGGTGATACTATTGGATTACTTTCGCCAGATATTGATAGTAATTTCAATTTAGACATTTACTTATCGTTTAAATTAAAAGATTTGTGCGCCAAAAATTGGATAAATTGGAATCCAAAAACTAAAACGATTGAAGCATGTGCAACTACATCGGAATACGTGTATCAAAAAAGCAATTGATTCAATTAAAAAAAATTGAAAAACAATGGGGAATACTTGCAGCATTGAAAGAATTGCAAAGCGGTTTTGAATATGGCAATTGGGGCATCATAAAAGCAAATGCCGATAAAACGGATATAGACATTTCATTGGCTCATTGGGAATTTATTCCTCCATGGATAAAGGATACCACTGCATTGAAAGCAGCAAGAAAGCAAGGGATACCTTGGTTAAATGCAACTGCTGAAAAATTATTGGACAGTAAAATGTTTAGAGATGCTGCAATAAATAGAAGATGTTTGGTGCCTATTTCCTTTTTTTACGAATGGAGACATTACAAACATATTGGTGGTAAAAAGGCGATCACCTATCCGTATTGCATCTCAAGAAAAAATGACGAGATTTTTTACTTAGCCGGTATTTACCAGCCTTGGCTAGATAAGGAAACAGGAGAGTTGCAAGATAGCTTTGCCATAGTAACAACAAAGGCAAATGAAACAATGGCTCAAATACACAATACAAAAATGCGGATGCCTACTATGCTTAGGGAGGACTTGGCTTACGAATGGATTATGGAAGATTTAACTGAAGAAAGAATTGCTGAAATAGCTGCTTTTCAACTTCCATCGTATGAAATATTAGCTCATACAATCAATAAGGATTTTAGAATAGCAGAAAACCCTACAGATAAATTTATGTATGAAGAGCTTCCTGCTTTACAATAAAAAGTTTAGTTCATCATCAACACATTTACACTTCTTTGTAAAATATTAAAAGCTATTTCTGCCATTAAATTTTCTTTATCCAAAGTTGGGTTTACTTCGGTTATTTCAAAACAACATATTTTTCTATTTTGCATAAATTTACTTATCAAATCTTCTGCTTCTCTTTCTTTAAGACCATTGCTTACCGGTGTTCCCGTGCCACGAGATATTACAGAGTCTAGGCTGTCCACATCAAAACTTACATATATATCTGTACAATCACTGAGGTGGCGCAATGCTTTTCTACTTACATTTTCTGCACCTGTTCTTCGTACTTCGGCAGTAGTTATTACTTTCATGCCATATTTTTCTATCAAATGCTTTTCTTCTTTTTCATAATCACGCAGTGCAATAAAAACGATATCTTCTGGTAATACTTTTTGTGGAATTTTACCCAAGGTTTTTAATTGATCCCAAAGCACCGCCGTTTTCTCATCTAAATCATGTACACTGCTTTCTTTGTTATCTTCTGCAATGGCGGTAGAGAGTGGCATGCCATGCATATTACCCGATGGTGTTGTGTAGGGTGTATGTAAATCGGCATGCGCATCTATCCAAATTACACCCAATTTACTTTTTGGTTTGGCCATTTTTATTCCAGCAATTGTACCACCTGCATTGCTATGATCGCCACTAAGCACTACAGGAAAAAAATTTGTTTTTATACTCTCACTTACTGCCTTGCTTATGCGCTCATACATAGTGTGCACACCTTGTATGCGCTTGGCGTATGGCGACTTTATAGGTTCAAACAACAAATTGTTTTCTACTTCAATTTTTTCTGATGGAAAATGCACAAAGAAATTACTCATAAAATCCAATGCAGCAATTTTTATGGCATCTACTCCTAGGCTAGCACCTCTTGTTCCTGCTCCAATTTCAGATGGTACTTCTATCAATTTAATATTTTTCATAAAAACTTTTTAAACCTTTTGAACCTTTTAAACTTTTGAACTTCTTAAACCTTTTAATCCTTTTGAACCTTTCAATAACCTTCCACTTCTTCCACCACCCTAAACCTCGTAAACATTTCCTCACTATACCATTTTTGTTGCCTTGTTTTTTTAATAACTTCTGCATGCTCTTTCATACCGTAAGCAAAGTTTTTCATGTCTTCTTTGCTTTCCCAAATACTAAAAGTAGCTTGTTTTATCCAAGGTATTTCTCCCACACCATAAGATGTAATAAAACCTTTTGCGACAACCATTTTTGCTGCAACAGGCGCAACGTTTTGCCAAAAGTATTTTAATTTATTTAATTTTATAGTAGCTCTCGTTAGTACGGCTATTTTTCCTTCGTAAATTGACTTTACTGGTAAATCTCCAAAAGGCTTCTTTTTATCCCAAAAACCATGGCATTCTATGGGTTCGAGCATGTAAATACTCGTTTTACAACCAAAAAAATTCATCCAGCTGGCTATAAATTTACCATAAAGATTTTGTAAGGTATATTGTCCATTTGATTTTTCAGAAAGATTGCTGTGCGCCGCCAGGATAGCCCATTGGTTAAGATCGGGCACTTTATCAAAAGTCCCGTTTTTGCCCGTTCCCATTAGCTTATAAAACGAAATATTTTTATTTCGAAATAATGAGAAGCGAAAAATTGCCATCGCAATAAAAGCAAACGGAATAAAACGACTACGGTATTGTATGATTGTAAGTGATACTAACATGTAAAGCTGCAAGTTAGTACAATGAACTTACAAGAAAAATATACCTAAGATTAAATTACTAAAATGATTTCTATGCTTTATCAGTAATTTTGGAAAAATTAACCTGAATACATGCCACATATATTGATTATTGACGACGAGAAATCTATACGCAAAACCCTTGCAGAAATTCTAAGTTTTGAGGGTTATAAAATTGATGAAGCTTCTGATGGAGAAGAAGGACTAAAGAAATTTGCCCAAAC
>JANMGS010000708.1:0-3889 GCA_031374745.1 Ferruginibacter sp.
GTCTATTCTGTAAACTTGAAGATTCCGTATTTTGAAAAACAATAGTACTCTAGTACTACCACTACAAGTGTTAAAATTACGAGGTACTACTGCTAAAGTAAATACTTAACAGATAAAATTTAAAGACCCTCTAGCAGAATAGCAGAAAATAATTTTGTAGTAAACGGTACTATAACTCCTATACTACCATTTAAATAATTTTATAAAAAAAGGGTTGCTACTTTTTTTATTCATTGTAAGTTTAGTAAGCTGCGTTTGCAAAGGCGAATCTTGTTGTGTTGATATCATTGTAAATTAAATCTTCATATTGCATAGTATATTCATTTTCTGAAATAACTATGCTTGAAATGCTCACTGTAAAATAGTGGTTATCCCTGTTCATTACCAAATCATTTTCCCGATTACCATCGCCAGAGTTTTTATGAAAATGTATGATGTCTTTTTGAGAAGGTTGTTCGTTATTTTGTAGAAATTGCTCAAACCATTTTTCTCTTTTTGCCTGTTGGATTGTATCATACAAAGTTGCACTGCTCCAAATATGAGGTTTGCTATTATCCAACATGCTGCAATGTTTTCTTTCCCCATCCCACCGGCATTCAAATAATGTTGTTTTGTAAACTATAACCAAGGCAAATGGGGCTGTTTTCGCAAGGTTTATATTTTTAAAAGACGCTACTAAATTGTTGTCCGCAGCTATTTCCAATACTATTTTTCCACGACTTACGGTGTACAAACCATTGTCAATAAAATTGGTGAAAGCTCCATTTAATAAACACAATGAATCCCCATTTTCTTTAAGCGTTATCCAAGTGCCTCCTGCATCATTATCTTTTGGAAAAATAAATTTATTTACACCTATTGAATATTCTTTTGGTAACATAGCCTTGCTACGGGTATTTTTCTCGTCTCTATTACTGGTCAAAAAATACCCTTTTTTGTGGGGTACATAAGTTACTGTGCACATGCTTTTCTATATTGAGTGGTAGAAGAAGCTACACCAAAATTTTCTGGCAAAGTAATATTGCTTACTTCGTTTATGGCAACTCTAATCAATGCCATATGGTGTATGGTATGCTCCAAATTGTAAATGAGTTCCCTGTAGTAGTTTGTATCAATTGTAAAATTCTCAATTTCGCCTTCTCCAAAAAAACCTTGCAATGTTATTTGTTTGTTATCTAACCCTATGCTATCTGTAATTTTACTTAACATTTCGCAAGCAACTATTTTATTCGTTTCTATTATTAAATCCCTTTTACGTAACTCATAGTTTATAAATTTTGTTTCATACCCGTTTATCAAACACTGAAAAAGCTCAATGATATGTCTTGTGTGTCCACCAATGGAACTTCCATTTAGCAAGGATGATTTTTGGCAGAATTGCTCATTGCTGAGCGTGCCCAATGTTTCCGATAATTGTGATAATACTGGTGCAATAATATTCTTCAACTGCATACTTTATTTTTTTGCTGTTATATCTAATACTACTTTTAATTTGTCACTCAGAGAAACGCTATTTCCTCCTACGCCAAAGTCTCTACGATTTAAATCAAACTCCCCATTAAATTTATAGCCAGTTTCGTTTGGAGTAGCACTAAACCCGAATTGAACTGATTTTGTAATTCCCTTAATAGTGAGATTTCCGAACACAAAATACCGGCCAGCTACAGAACTTTCGGTAATTTTTGTACTCACAAAACTGATTAGTGGAAATTTTTCTACGCCAAAATATTCGTCTTTTCGTAAATGTTTATCTCTAGCACCATTATCGGTATTAATTGTTTTGGATTCTATTGATACATCTATTTTGCTATTGCCCAACAATTTTGGATTAAACATTATTGTCCCTTTTAAACCAGTAAAATCGCCGCCGGTTTTTATACCAAAGTTTTTTATTACAAAATGTACTTTACTACCATCATCTGTTGTGGTATAGGTTTGAGTAAAAGCCGTGTTTGCCAGTAGTAAAAAAAGGAAAGTTACTTTTAGAAATTTCATATTTGTATTTTAGATTAAAATTGGTAAGTAGTTCCCAAAGATAGTTGACCAGATTTGTTTCTGAATCGGTCATTTTTTTCGCCTGTTGGGGTTGTTTGCACTTTGGTATCTGTTGTATATTCGGTAAACAAAAATTGAAAACCCAGTTTTGCACTCCATTTTTTATTGATATTGTACTGACCAAAAAATTCGCTGTTCAAAGATCCTCTATCATTGTCGCTTATCAATAAGATATTAAACCCTGTTGGTTTTGCATTGGCAGCAGCCTCTGCCCCACCATTTCCAAAGTAAGTAGTCGGTTGTTTCCCACCAAAAGAAAAACCTATGGCATCGATATCAAAGCCTACACTAAATTTGTCATTTATCTTGTACCCAAAGTTTACGGTTATGTTCAATGCATTTACCTGCGATTTGTCAATATATAAGGAATCAATATTTGGTATAATTTGTTCTGCAAAAAATACGCTTGGTCCCGTCTTTCCACTCGTAAGTTTTGCTGGGGCAGTAATGTAGTAATTCTTTCTTCCAAAATTATTGGTAAGCCTAACACCCGAGCCCATTTGCCATTGTTTTTGTTTACCAAAGTTCCATAAATAACGATAACTCAATGATGTTGTAAACTGTTTGTTGCCAAAGGCAGTTGTAAAGGAAGCGGATTGTTCTTTGGGTTTTCTAGTTTGGGCATTGGTATTTACGACGATACTTATAAAAAGTATACTTATCAGGCTTGTTTTTTTTAGTAGCATAGTATTATAAAAATTAGCTTGGGTATGTTGGTTTCAAAACCATTTACAAATAATATGCAGTAAAAGTTTTGTTGGATTAAAAAATTAAAAAACAATTGTAACTTATGAAAGGGACTTCCATATTGTCTTTTAAAATGCATTTTTGGTAGCAAATACCCGTACTATTTTATAAGTTTCAAAAACAAAAAGCCAATTTTTGTATGTAGAAGCTGATCTAAACCAACTGCAGTTGTATCGAACTACTGAGAAAACAATTTTTGAATCAGTTATACCTTTCTGTTATGCACTTTTGCGAGCATTATTACTGGATTTCAATCATATTAAATTCTTTAGAAATAAAACTAAAACGTATCTTTTTATAAAACGCTTAAGTATAGTGAATTGTGTATTTTATTTAATGTTTTAATTTAATCTTAACAGACCTTAACAATTCATAAACATTCTAGTTTTTACATTTGCAATCGAAATATAAAAACATTTTATCATTTAAATTAATTGTTATAGATACAATACAAACTTTAAAAATTCGTTTTAATCATTCTAATCCAATCCCCCTATGAAAAAGTTAAGCCTAAAGAATGCGTATGTTTTTTTTACAGCACTGGTTGCTTTTATGGTTCATATACCAGTTGCTTTTGCCTACCATAAATCATATAGTTCTAGCAAATCCATTGATCCTATTCTTTTGCCAGCAAATCCCGATAATAATAATAGCTTATTTACAACAATCAGTACCAAGATGTACGATAGCCTGAAGCTAAATATGTATGGATTGTCAGAACATGCTTTTCAATACGCTGTAAAAGGTTTTGAGTATTTAAAGGAAAAAGGCAAGATAGCCAATGACCATATTATTTCCATTGTCGATTTTTCAAGGCCATCATCAGAAAAAAGATTATTTGTTTTAGACCTAGATAATTATAAAATCTTATTTAACACATATGTAGCGCATGGGCAGGGTAGCGGAGCTGCAATGGCTACAAAATTTTCAAATACCCCTGAAAGCTATCAAAGCAGTTTGGGGTTTTATACAACTTCATCAACTTATATGGGCAAGAATGGTTATTCCCTACATTTGCAAGGAATGGAGTACGGTATAAACGACAAAGCCAATGACCGAGCTATTGTGATGCATGGTGCACCTTATG
>JANMGS010000286.1:0-1911 GCA_031374745.1 Ferruginibacter sp.
TATTTTATGGTATTACACTGATTTACATTTGATTAAATCATAAAAAATCAATATAAATATTAAAAACTTAATAAAAATACACCCCATCTCCTCCATCAAATGATGAGAAAAGATAAAAGGACAACAAGCTGCGGGATAGAAGTGATCGCCAATTGGCGGATTGTGAGGCACGAACAAAAAAGACCTGCCTTTGCCGGCAGGTGGATTCTAGCGGATAGCCCCCAGCATGTACAGTACAGGCCGAACCAATGCAGGATAGAGTTTAAATGTTGACAGCCCCAAATCTTTACCTCTTAAATCATAAAAAGCCAATGCGGGAAAGCTGAAAGCTAAACGCTTAACGCTGGATTCTATTTCTTCTTTTTATAATCTCCCCTTTTCCATGCCTTTATAAACTCGTTCCATGCAAAAGGATTAAATATATTTTGTGGTGCTATTTGCCCCGCATAGCTCAATTTCTGGGAATATTGCCTCAAATATACATTTGACGCTTCCCTTCCATCTGACGGTAAGGTAGCCATAAGCAAACGTCTGGTAGATGCATTTGTATTACGTTGGGCAATAGCTATTTGATCATCTGGAACGGGGTTGTTCACAAAATCTCTTTCAAATTGCTCTCTGGTTAGTCGGGGTTTTATTATGGTAGCAGGTAAGAAAATAGTATCTGTTATCATTAATTGTATGATGCTATGCTGGGTGCCTTGTAAATCTTTGGGTATGGTAATGGTTATGGGTTTGTACCCAATGCTAGAAAACTCTACCCTGTCGCCTTTCAATACTACGATACTAAACACTCCCTCTGCATTGGAAACCGTTCCCCTGTTTTGTCCTTTTATCACAATACTAGCGGCAGGTACTCCTTTTAAACTATCTGCCGTCATTACCACCCCATATAATTGTACCACGGAATCTTTAAAAGTTTCAAATTGTGCTTTTGCAGCTATTGGAGTAAGAAAAATTAGTATGATTAAGTATCGTAAAAGTTTTTTCATATGCATAGTAACGTTCGTTTTATTCTATAAGTTTTCTGCAAAACGAAAAGCAGCCTTCTATTTTGATAAACAAAGTACGGGTATCATTGTTTAATTTTGCAAACGAAAATACTTTTTTAACAATAAATTTCGGTGTAACAATAAATTATACGACTGCCCAAGCATAAATATACGCACCGATAAAGACTTTGAAAAAAATAAAATGACAAAAGAAGAAATCTTAAAAGCACTCAGCAATGTACAAGAGCCAGACCTAGGCAAAGACCTTGTAACATTAAATATGATACAAAATTTGGTAGTAGATGGCAACAATGTATCTTTTACCATCGTACTTACCACTCCAGCTTGCCCCATGAAGGAGCATATGCAAAATGCCTGCATGAATGCCATAAAAATATTGGTAAACAAAGATGCAATTGTAACCGTAAACTTTACCAGTAACACCAGTAGCAATCGTACCGACCCCAAAACAATATTAAAGGGTGTAAAAAATATTATTGCCGTAGTAAGTGGAAAAGGTGGCGTGGGCAAAAGTACCGTAGCAGCCAATCTAGCACTTGCACTAGCCGCCGATGGTACTACAAAAGTAGGTTTAATGGATGCCGATATCTATGGCCCAAGCCAGCATATAATGTTCGGCATACGTGGCGAGCGACCAATGATGAAAGACGATGGAGGCAAAGGGTTGATAGTACCGATAGAAAAATTTGGGATAAAAGTAATGAGCATAGGATTGCTGATAGACGAAAAGCAAGCCGTGGTATGGCGTGGCCCTATGGTGAGCAGTGCTATAAAACAATTTGTGAGCGAGGTAGATTGGGGCGAGCTAGATTACTTGGTTATAGACATGCCACCGGGTACAGGCGATATACACCTTACCATAGTGCAAACAGTGCCAGTAACGGGTGTGATTGTAGTA
>JANMGS010000748.1:0-2666 GCA_031374745.1 Ferruginibacter sp.
CTATTGAAGAAAATAAATCATTCTAGTTATATTTGAATAACAATAATTCTTATGCAACTATATTTTACATTTATACTAACCATTTCATTGAACTATGCTATGGCACAAACCAATCCAAATCAAAAAGACGATCATTTTTTAGATAGTCTATTATCGAACAATGTCCTTTTTAAAGAGGTAATGGCCAATAAAGATTCACATAGAATTCAAATAATCTATACACAAATAAATAGGGATGCAAAGAATAACCCTCATTTTAAAACTTTTGCATTTAACTTAAACAAAGACCTATACTTTTATCCAGCAAGTACTGCCAAAATGCCAACCGCTATTTTGGCTTTACAAAAAATTAATGAACTACACATAAAAGGCTTAGATAAAAATACTGCCATGCTAACTGATAGTGCATGGGAATCGCAATCCCACGTAATAAACGATTATACTTCGGAGGATAGCTTACCCTCAATTGCACATTATATAAAAAAAATTTTTATGGTGAGTGATAACGATGCAAACAATAGGCTATACGAATTTCTTGGGCAAGAATATATAAACAACAGTTTGCAAAAATCAGGCTATACAGATGCACAAATTTTACATCGGTTAGGTGTATCTTTTTCTGACGAAGCAAATAGACATACCAATCCAATAAAGTTTGTAAATAAAAATAATAAAGTAATTTATGAACAGCCAGCAGTAGAAAATAAACTTGCTTATAAAAAGCGTACAAATTATTTGGGAAAGGGATTTTATGCAAATAATAAATTGGTAAACGAACCCTTTAATTTTTCTTTGAAAAATAACTTACCACTAGCGGATTTGAATGACATGCTTTTACGTGTAATTTTTCCCACTTCTTTTCCAGTAAAAAAAAGGTTCAACTTAAACAAAGAAGATTATGCTTTTTTATACAAATACATGTCGCAACTACCAAGAGAAAGTACTTATCCTAGTTACGATACAACGGAAAAATATGATGCCTATTGCAAATTTCTAATATACGGTTCATCTGAAAATATTGCTATACCTAAAAATATAAGAATTTTTAATAAGATAGGGGTGGCATATGGCTTTATAACAGACATTGCTTACATAGTAGATTTCGAAAATAATATTGAATTTGCATTAAGTGCAACAATACATGTAAACAAAGATGGCATTTTCAATGATGACAAGTATGAATACGAAACAATAGGTTGGCCTTTTATGAAAAACTTAGGGCAAGTCTTATATGATTTTGAAAAAACTAGGGCAAGAAAATTCAAACCTGATTTGAATAAATTTAAAATAAAATACGATAAGTAAACCTATTTGTCTTTATTTAATATTTCATTGGTAAAATGCGCTGTATGTTTTGGTTTCGCAAATTTTTCTTCGTTGTACATTACGGAGTTGCCTTTCGGTATTGACAATGAAGCCCAATCGTTGTTACAAATCATTTTACCAATAAAAACAATTTGCCCAACATGGTATGGATAATGTGCCAATTGCCTGTTAATTGCTTCCGTTACAGTATGGCCTTGGTTTCTAATAAAAATCTCTTTTCCTAGATCATCTTCAGTTAAAGAGGACAATGCATCAAACAAACATTTCCAACCCTTTTCCCAAAGGTCTAATAGCTCATTCTTGGAATAAACAATATTTTCAAATTCTGCTTCTCTGTTTCTATCTTCTTTTTCACCATCTGTTGTTAAAAAATCTGTCCAGCGGCTAAGCATGTTACCTGCTAAATGTTTTACAATAGTGGCTATGCTATTGCTCTCCTCATTGTATTGCCAAAACAATTTTTCGTCTGGCAATTGGTTAAACGTTTTTTCTGCTAAAAGCTTATAGTATTGAAATTGTACAATAGCGGAGGAGAGGAATGATGCTGACATAAAAATATTTCTTTTGATAAAAATTAATAAGTAAAACTAAAATTATATTCTACTTTTATAATATAATTACTAAATTTACAAAAATTTTGTAACTGAATACAAGTTATTAGTTCGCAAAATACAACCCTCAAAAAAATAGAATAATGTAATTTTTAGATGAAATATGGAATGAAATGGCATTTATAATGCCTGCTTATTTATTAATCTAAAAATTATTATATGTCTATATCGAGAAAATATGGTAGAACATTTCACTACCCTTTTTCCCCAGGTACAACAAGCGATGATAGAATAAACCAAGATTATTGGGAGGATTTATGTCGTTTAGAAACTGTAATACATACAGAAAAATTGGATGGTGAGAATAATTGTCTAAGCAAATACGGAGTGTTTGCAAGGTCTCATGCTACTCCCACTACTTCTGCTTGGACAAGACAAATACGAGAGAAATGGGAAATATTAAAAAATGACTTAGGCGATTATGAAATCTTTGGCGAAAATTTATATGCAATTCATTCAATTGAGTATCCTTTGATAGAAAATTATTTTTATGTTTTTGGGGTAAGGGAATTAGACAAGTGGTTGTCGTGGGAAGAAACTGCATTTATTGCTGCTGCTTTTGATTTGCCTACTGTTCCTGTATTAGAAGAAGTAAGTGATTTTTCAAAAAAAATATCATTTGAAAACAATATATTCTCTATCGCAAAAAGAGAAAGTACATTTCAGTCAATAGATGTGCAAACAAAAAATGTTTGCTCTATGGAAGGAATGGTAACAAGAAATAAATTT
>JANMGS010000795.1:0-1924 GCA_031374745.1 Ferruginibacter sp.
GCTTCGTCATGGAAATTACAATACAGTAGAGAACAATTTTTTTTGGGGCAATGATAAAATAGGTACAGGAGCTGTGCGTATTATAAACAAAGGACAATGGGTGGTAAATAATTTATTTTACAGATGCCGTGGCGTGGGCTTTCGATCGCCCATTGCCATTATGAATGGTATACCAAATTCACCCGCAAATCGGTATTTGGAAGTAACCGATGCACTCATTTGTAATAATAGTTTTTATGAATGTACGCCCATGAGCTTTGGCATAGGCAGCGATGCCGAAAGAACCGTTGTGCCAAAAAATGTGCTGCTTCTAAACAACCTTTTTTATAATACAAAAGACAGCTTATTGTACAATGTATATGATAGTATAAATGGGATAACTTTTGCTGGGAACACAGTAAGCAAAACCATTAAACAACCACTGGTAAATGGTTTTACAAAAACTACTATAAGCGTACAAAAGATTGCTGACTTACCAGCACCAGCCAGGAATAATAATGCAGGAATAAAAATAATAGATAGCTTACAAAAAATTGGGAAAGAGCGTTTGCAAACTGCCCTATCAGACAAGCCGGGCTTATCTAATGCATCGCAACTGAACAGTATACGGGCAAATGCTACCGGCGCAAAATGGTTCAATGTAAATAAAATCATTTTTTCTAAAAAACCGATTATCGTAAACTGTAAATCATCCAAAGAACTCATACAAATGCTTTCTAAAAATAATAGTGAGGGAATGGTTGTTCGTTTAACAGGAAATGCATATCATTTTAAGACACCCATCAATATCAATAATGATGTAACCATTACAAGCAACAAACAAGCAATCAGCTTTTCGTCGGAAAGCAATACAGCGTATACAATAAAAATAAATGCGGGATGTAGGTTATCTATTGTGAATGTTCAATTAGATATGGCAGCCATTCTTTCAAATAACTTTATTACAACAGATACATCGGGCAGCGCCAACCATAGCAACTTTTATATGAGCAATTGCAATTTTATTAATGGAAGTAAACCTTTTTTTAGCGCTGCTAAATCCAGTTTATGCGACAGTATCATTATTAGCAATTGCACTTTCTCCAATAACAAGGAAGCCATTTTTAAACTAGCTGCAGAAACAGATAAAAAAGGATATTACAATGTAGAGAAATTAATAATAACCAATAGCCGTTTCAACAATAATACGGGACAACTTCTCAGCTTGGTGCGTAGCGGCACAGATGAAAGTACCATGGGGCCGCTGTTTGCTTTTTCAAATAATACTATAAAAGATGGCGGTACAGAAACCAATGATGCAATCATTAATCTATACGGTGTTCAACAATCATTTATAGAAAACAATAATATCTACAACTGCAATGCGGGTAAAGTTTTAATTAGGTATGAAGATGCTGTAAGTGCTAAGCATGTTTTTAGAAAAAATATCGTGGAAAATTCGGGGGTGGTTGTAAGGGATAAGTGGGTGGAGGAATAACAACGTTCATAACTAGATTTTTTCTTTTCGTTGGGTCTTACCTTTGTTGGTAACCTCGTTACTTTGTGGGTGCCCCTCGTAGCCTTTCCTGAGGCTATGATATGTGCTAGGCAACGGCTTAATAAATAGGAGAACTAGCACCAACTGCGGGAAGAATACGACTCCGAACTTTTGCAAGGCTGCATGTTTAGGAAAATCTTTTCTAAGTAAATAAGACAATTTTTAAATATCGTCTGGCTTAAAACCAATTCTTTTTCTTACAGGTATTTGCTTTTGTTGTTTCTCTAACAATTCTTTTAAAACCAAAAAAATATTTTCAATGTCTTTGCTGTTTCCCTTTACTTCTTTCTCCATTTTTGCTAATTGAACTAATATATCTTTATGTGTAAGGGCATGCGCTCGTAGCTTTGTAAACACCCTTATTATTCTAATGTTTACTTCTATAGC
>JANMGS010000816.1:0-3281 GCA_031374745.1 Ferruginibacter sp.
CAAATGGTAATAAAATAATAACCGTTTGTGGCATAATCAAAATTTGGTAGGCGATATTGTTTGTTTATTTTGTACATTTTGGTAAATGTGGGTGTTTGCATATGGTTGCCCGTAGGAATTCGCCTGTGGCGAATTCTAGAATAATTTGCCGAAGGCGAATCCTAGAACAATTTGCCGAAGGCGAATTCTAAAAAAATTGTGGCAGAAAAATTCGTTGTGGCGATTTTCGAATCCGTCTGCGGCGAATCTAGAAAAGAATTCGCCACAGGCGAAATCCTACAAATCACCATCATGCCAATTTATAACATTTGAATTTATGTAAGCAGCAATGTTTTCATATTCCTCATTATCCCTTATTATTCTATCGTGAAATTTGCTTTGCCATTTAAAATCATCAATGCCATTTTTAATGCAAAGTTTTGTGACATGACCTTTAAAATGATTGATAAATGAACTTACAGAACCTTTTACGAGTGGTGCCATTCCAGTAATTGAAATAGGTTCTTTTATTTTATTGTTTATTACTTCTACTATCAAATGAATATGATTTGGTAAAATTTCCCACTCGGTAATACCAAAAATCGTATCGGCTTTATTAACAAAATAAGGATTTGTTTTGTATGGATTTACGATATCATCGCATGGGCAAAATTGTACAATATTTTGTTCTACAAAGGCTCCAATTTTTGTGAGAACCATTTGCTGATTTTCAATTTCCCCAAACCTATGTTCTCTATTTTTGGTGCAAATGGTAATAAAATAATAACCGTTTGTGGCATAATCAAAATTTGGTAGGCGATATTGTTTGTTTATTTTGTACATTTTGGTAAATGTGGGTGTTTGCATATGGTTGCCTGTAGGAATTTGCCTGTGGCGAATTCTAGGATAATTTGCCACAGGCGAATTCTAAAATAATTTGCCGAAGGCGAATTCTAAAACAATTATGGTAGAGAAATTTGTTGAGGCGATTATCGAATTCGCCTGCGGCGAATTTGGAAAAGAATTCGCCACAGGCGAATTCCTACACCAATTCCTTCAGCTTTTCCACCACCGCATCTACTTCTGCTTTGGTATTGTGTTTACTAAAACTAAATCGTACCGTAAGTTGATTTGGATTATTGTTGATAGAACGAATAACATGGCTACCCTGGTCTGCTCCGCTGGTACAAGCACTGCCGCCACTGGCGCAAATATTATTTATATCGAGGTTAAACAATATCATTTCAGATTTTTCGGTTTTAGGAAAGCTAGCACTGAGCACCGTGTATAAACTTCTACCAAGCGTATCTCCGTTGAAGCCCACACCCGGTATATGTTTTTTTAATTGCTCGTGCATATAGTACTTGAGTGTACCAATGTAGGCGCTATCTGTTTCATAATTTGCCATGGCTATTTCCAACGCTTTGGCAAACCCTACTATGCCATAAATATTTTCGGTGCCAGCACGCATGTTGCGCTCCTGCCCGCCCCCGTGTACAAAGGGTTTTATCCGAATATTTTCATTTATATAAATTATACCTACTCCCTTTGGTCCATGAAATTTGTGAGCAGCGCCTGTAATAAAATGTACAGGTGTATTTCTTAAATCTATAGGAAAATGCCCAACCGTTTGCACGGTATCGCTGTGAAAAATGGCATTGTATAATTTGCACAATTCACCCACGGCATGTAAGTCTAATATGTTACCTATTTCGTTGTTTGCATGCATCAATGAAACCAAGGTTTTTTCTTCGGATGCTGCCAAAAGCTTTTCTAAATCTTCTATATCTACATGTCCATCGGGGAGTAACTTAACATAACTTACTTTCACTGCATCTAAATTATCTAAATGTTCTACAGTATGCGTTACTGCATGGTGCTCTATTTTAGAAGAAATGATGTGCTTGCAACCTAGGTCTCTTATAGCAGCATGTATGGCCATATTACTACTTTCCGTACCACCGCTGGTAAAAAATATTTCTGCAGGGTTTGCATTCAATAATTTGGCGACCGATTTTCTTGCTGATTCCACAGCCATTCTTGTTTCTCTTCCATAGGAATAAATAGATGATGGGTTACCAAATTTTTCTGTAAAATAGGGCATCATGGCTTCCAGCACAATTGGGTCCATTGAAGTGGTAGCGGCGTTATCGAAGTAGATTCTTTCCATGAGTTAGTTTCGGGTTATTTGGTTTCGGGTTACGGGTTATAAAAAGGCGAGCTTTCGTTATAAAGTTTGAGCATAAAAAACCCGCAACCAAATAACTCGCAACTCGCAACTAATTTATATTATCGCTTCCTGTATATCCATCATCAATCTTTTTGCAATATTATCGGCGGTTGTTTCTAAACTACTTTCTGCATAAATGCGGATGATAGGTTCTGTGTTGCTTGTTCGCAATTGAACCCAATCGTTGTCAAATTCTATTTTTAAACCATCTTCATCATTTATGGGTTGGTTCTTATATTTATCTTTTATGCTAGCAAAAATTTTCTTTGTATCTACGCCTTCATTCAATGTTATTTTATTTTTACTCATAAAATAATCCGGATAAGTATTTCGCAGTTGCCTGGTTGTTTTGCCAGCCTTTACCAAATGTGTAAAAAATAAGGCAATTCCAATTAATGCATCTCTGCCATAATGCAAATCTGGAACAATGATACCACCATTTCCTTCTCCGCCTATCACTGCATTTCGTGCTTTCATTTTATTTACCACATTTACTTCGCCTACTGCACTTGCAAAGTATTCGCCACCGTGTTTTACCGTTACATCCCTCAAGGCTTGTGTGCTGCTCATATTGCTCACGCTATTTCCTTTTTGCAAGCCAAGCATATAATCTGCCACTGCTACAAGCGTATATTCTTCGCCAAACATACTACCATCCTCGCATACAAAGCAAAGTCTGTCTACATCAGGATCTACTGCTATGCCCAGATGCGCTTTTTGTTTTACCACTTCTCTGCTAAGGTCTGTAAGGTTTTCTGGTAAAGGCTCGGGATTGTGTGCAAAATCCCCTGTTATTTCGCCATGAATAAGGGTATACTTTTTTACGCCCAATTTATCCAACAACGCAGGTACTGCAAGGGCACCCGTACTATTTACAACATCTACTACAATATTCAAATTGGCTGCTGCAATTGCTTTTACATCTACAAATTTATGTTTAAGAATTTTTGCAATATGCGACTGAAGTGTTTTATCATTTTTAGTAATAGTACCTAACTTTTCCACTGTTACAAAATCAAAACTTTCTTCTTTTGCAATTTGTAAAATCTTTTCGCCTTCTGCTCCGCTTATA
>JANMGS010000827.1:0-2467 GCA_031374745.1 Ferruginibacter sp.
ATTTCTAATATGGAGCGGATTGATTTAAAAGCAAGTAGTTCAGGAAAAATAATAATGGAAGTAGAAACCCCAACGGTAGACTTAAATGCAAGTAGTGGCTCTAGCATAATATTATCTGGGCGTGCAAAAAATATAAAAGCAAATGCGAGTAGTGGAAGCACTATGGATTTACAATCTTTGAAAGCCGAAACGGTAAATGCCAAAGCAAGCAGTGGAAGTACAATTAAAGTTTTTGCAAGTGTAAGTTTAGATGCTGCGGCTAGCAGTGGTTCCAATATTATACATACGGGCGGTGCCGCATCCGTAAAGAAAAATGAAAGTAGTGGTGGATCGGTAAGCAATAAATAGCCTTTTTCTATTATAATCTTCAAATTTTATAGCAACGTCTTGTTATATAAACGTTTATAACTTACATGCCTGACTATTATTTTTTTAAAAAAAGTTATTAAAAACTTTGCCATTTAGAATACATCCCTTACTTTTGCACTCCAAATAAAAAACCAGCATTTAAAAGCTCTTTATATATGTCACAACGAATCAGAATAAAATTGCAGTCTTACGACCACAACTTAGTAGATAAGTCGGCTGAAAAGATTGTAAAAACAGTACGTAGCACTGGTGCAGTGGTTACAGGACCAATTCCTCTTCCGACACAGAAGAAAATTTTTACTGTATTGCGTGCTCCTCACGTTAATAAAAAAGCCCGTGAGCAGTTTCAATTGTGTACACATAAGCGTTTGTTAGATATATACACTAGCAGCAGTCGTACGGTAGATGCACTAAGTAAATTAGATCTACCAAGTGGTGTAGATGTAGAAATAAAGGCCTAATGAACCTTCCACAATGGGTGGAAAGGCAAAAGGTAAGTTCTTAAAAGAAAAAATTAAACATCCATCTCCTTGTTGAGATTTTGCCAAGCTAAGCTTGTCGAAGCCTACAAAACAACACGGAGCGCTGGATACAAATAGGATACAATGAAAAGTATTATTGGAAAGAAAATTGGCATGACCAGTATATTTGATGCAACAGGTAAACAAACTGCTGTAACAATTATAGAAGCTGGGCCATGCGTAGTCACACAAAAGAAAACCGTTGCAACAGACGGATACAATGCACTCCAAATTGCATTTGGTGACAAAAAAGAGAAACACTCCCTAAAATCGGAAATTGCACACTTTGCAAAAGCTAATACAGCACCGAAAAAAACAGTAAAAGAAATCCGCAATAGCGAATCAGATAAAAATGTAGGAGAAACTATTACCGTAGATATTTTTGCCGAAGGCGATAGTATTGAGGTTGTAGGAACTACAAAAGGAAGAGGCTTTCAAGGTGTTGTAAAACGTCATGGCTTTAAGGGTGTTGGTGGTCAGTCTCATGGCCAGCACGATCGTTCAAGAGCGCCGGGTTCTATTGGTAACTCATCAGATGCTAGTCGTGTATTTAAAGGTATGCGCATGGGTGGTCGTATGGGTGGAGATAGAGTGATGATGAAAGGTCTTAAAGTAGTAAAGATTTTCGCTGAGAAAAACTACATATTGGTAAGTGGTTCGGTTCCGGGTCACATTGGTTCAATCGTTTTAATACAGAAATAATTATGCAACTCGATATAATAAACGCAAAAGGAGAAAAAACTGGAAGAACGATAGAGTTACCAGAAGAAATTTTCGGAATAGAACCGAACGACCACGTAATTTATCTTGCTGTAAAGCAGTACATGGGTGCACAACGCCAAGGTACACATAAGGTAAAAACAAGAGCGGAAGTTCAAGGTTCTTCTAAGAAATTACATAAGCAAAAAGGTACAGGTGGTGCTCGTAAAGGTAATTTACGTAGCCCGATATACAAAGGTGGTGGTACGATCTTTGGCCCAAAGCCGCACAAATATGATATCAAACTTAACCGCAAGGTGAAAGATTTGGCGAGAATGAGTGCGCTTTCATACAAGGCTAAGGAAAACAGCATTGTAGTTTTAGAAGATATTCAAATGGATGCGCCTAAAACAAAAGGAGTGGTTAGTATTTTGAAGAGCTTAAACATGGGTCGTAAAAAATCTTTGTTTGTAGTACCAGAATACGATGATAATTTTTACCTAAGTCTTCGTAATATACCAGGTGTAAATGGAACGGTGATAAGCGATATGAATACGTATGATATTTTAAATGCAAACGTATTGGTACTTTCTGAAAGCGCAGCGAAATTATTTACAGAAGAAGTAGAAGCATAATAAATTAACAAAGTGTGAATTAGCAATTTGCTAATCATCAACATAACAAAATAGAGACACATGAAACCGTCTGATGTATTAATAAAGCCAGTTTTATCTGAAAAAGCGAATAAGCAAGCAGAGAAAATGAATCGTTACACTTTTATAGTGGATAGAAAGGCAAACAAATTGGAAATAAAAAAAGCGGTAGAACAATTCTATGGCGTGCAAGTAGATGATGTAAACACATCTGTTGTACCTTCT
>JANMGS010000300.1:0-3139 GCA_031374745.1 Ferruginibacter sp.
ATTAATTGCTCTACGAAGCTCATCGGCATCTATCGGTTTCAATAAATAATCCAATGCACTAAATCGTATAGCTTCAATTGCATATTGATCATGTGCAGTTGTAAATATAATATTAAAATTTACTGGTTGTATTTGCTTCAACAAATCAAAGCCAGAGAGCATTGGCATTTGTATATCTAAAAATAGAAGATCCGGTTTGTAATTATTGATAAACTGAATACCCTCTGTAGGGTTATTGGTAAAATATAGTTTTGTTATTTCAGGTACGTAGCGTTCCAACATTAAACGCAAGGTATTAATGGCTGCAGGCTCATCATCTATAATTATTGCCTTTATCATTAACCCAAAAATACGAATTGCAATTTGAAATTTTATATTGTAAAAGAAAATTAATATCCAGCATACAACCTAAGTGATACAAAAGTGCCTTCTACCACAGCTTCTTCATTTATAATATCACTCACTTCTGCAACAAAAGGTTGTTTGTACTGCTGTTGTAAAATATGTAGTCTGTCGTATACCAAGTAAAGTCCTTTAGATTGGTGTTTTTCTTCACCTGGCCTTTTCTCTTTTAATTTAGCAGAGGCTTCTCTTCCAATACCATTGTCCTTGATGGTACATATAAGAAACTCATCTTCGACAATTTCAAAATGAATAGCTAGTTTTTTTTCTCCTGCTTTAGCCATAAGCCCATGCCAAATGGCATTTTCAATAAATGGTTGAATAATCATTGTTGGTATAGGAATTTCTAAAATATCCAAATTATTATCTGTAATTATTTCGTACGTAAATGTGTGCCCAAATCGCAGTGCTTCCAATTGAAGGTATAGCGTGAGCATTTCTATTTCTTTTTGTAACGAAATAAATTGCTGGCTACTATTATTTAATATTTCTCTTTGTAACTTAGAAAATTTAGAAAGATAACGATTGGCTTCATCTACATTTCCCTGCAAAATATATTGTTGTATGCTATTGAGTGCGTTAAAAATAAAATGTGGATTCATTTGTGTTCTCAGTGTAGTGAGCTGAGAAGTGGCTAGATCTTTCTGCAATTTCAATACTTCTATCTCTTTTTCCCTGGTTAGTTGCTCCGCCTTTATTTTATCTATCTTATCGGCACACAACGATGCTATAGTTATCAAAATCTGTAAATGCCTTTCTGTATAAAAATCTTTTTGTGGATGCTCGCTATCTATAACACCTATTACTTTTCCATTGTCGATTATGGGTACGGCTATTTCCGAAAGTCTTGTATCATCGTCAATAATATACCTACTGTCTTTGCTAGTATCTTTTATAACAGTAGGATAACCACTACTTGCCACTGAACCTACAATACCCTTTCCAAGCGGTATATCTATGGGATTTACAATCTTATTTTCATCGCTGGTCTTTGGTCCCCATGCAGCTTTTTGCACAAGTACTTTTCGTTCATCATCTATCAAATAAATAACACAGTCTTCAAAGCCAAGTTTGGAAATACAATTGCGAACTACATCCCACAGTAGTCCCTCTACACTATTTTTCTGATTTATGGAAGAGGCAAAATAACTAACTACTTGTTCTATTTCTAGTTGGTATTGATAGGTATCTGCCTTTAGCTTTTGTAATTCCGTTTTTTGTGCCTCTTTTTCAGCAATGTTTTTTTCTCTGTTTTTTATTAACTTATAAAATATAAAACCAATTGATAAAATGAGAAAAGCCAAAAACCAATATTGTTTCCAAAATGGATTCAGAACACTGAATTTGTACTGTGTGCTTTTTATTGTAGTGCCGTTTGCTGCATCCAACATTTTTACATGAAAGATATATTTGCCAGGATTTATATCACTGAAACTGGCAGTATTAATATGGGAGGCTTCGCTCCAAGTTGTATCGCTCCCACCTTCTAGTTTCCATTTGTACAACATATTTTTTTCGTTGATATAAGTGGGGCAAGCAAACCAAAAACTTACATTATTTTGATTGAACTTAAATTTTTGACCAGAAGCCAAAGTTTTGCTACCTTCTATACCTTTCACTTTTACTTCGGTTATCAATAATTCAGCCTCTATGTTTTCAGTATACGCTAGTTGATTAATATTTAAATTAAAAATACCATCATCTGTAGCCATCCACAATTTGTCATCATCTGAAAATAATATCTGATTTATTTTTGAAGAAAAATTGAATTTTTTGTGAACTGCCGTAGAGAAAATATATCCATTGGGTACATCAATCATATCCATGCCATCAGCAGTACCCACCAATAGTTTGCCATTTTGTAATAAGCAAAGTGATTGTACAAAGTCGCTAGACAATCCTTTTTGAGCATCAAAATGTTTAAGCAATTTTATACTATCTAAAAGTTGTAAATGGTATAATCCGCTGAACCGAGTGCCATACCAAACAGTATTGTTTTTTCCTTTCAATAAAATACGTGAATGGTCTTGCGTGTATCCTGTTGACCATTTAGCAAGTTTTGTAGCTACAATTATTTTTTCATTATATTGAAGTTGATAACATACTATTCCATAATCATATTTACCAACCCATAAACGCTCCTTATCATCTATCATAATACTACGCACATCAGCCTCATTTATAAAAAGTGTTGGTTTATTATCTACCAATTGCCAAACCCCACTAATACCTGCTACAAGTCTATTTTTTCGTTTATCTGCTATTAGCACATTTATACGGCTAGGAAATTTTATAACGTTACTGTAAGGTTTGTTAGTAGAAAAAGATTTATTTACTATAGACACACTATTTTTATTTAACATAAAAATATCATCATCTACAACCATGGTTTTAAATGGGTAGCTTTCATTTTCTATAGGCAATGGAAAATTTATAACTGATTTATTCTTGTCATCTATTACAGAAAAACCAAGGTTGTTTGGGGTTACTAAAAAACGATTTTTATATAACCCTGCATCGTAACTAATATTTGATTGTAAACCGAAACGATCATTGTAGATATTTACTTTGTTTATGCTTAATTTATCAATTCCCATATTTGTACCTACCCACAGATTGCCTTCTCTATCTACAAATGCAGTACGAACATGTAAGCTACTAAGCCCATTGCGGGTCTTTATTATTTCTATTTCTTTATTGGGTAACATTTTTACAAGTCCTTTGCCTACTGTGGCAA
>JANMGS010000874.1:0-1712 GCA_031374745.1 Ferruginibacter sp.
ATCTAAATCTGCAAGCTCTATGGAATAAAGTTTGGCTTCTGCATTGTCCTGCAACCTGCTTTCAGACATTACAAAAAGCTTATCCTGGTATACATACAGGCCCGAAAACTGGTTGTCATAATAAGCAATTTCTGGGGGGAGGCTTATGTTCTTTACGGCAAAATCTTGTGCCTTTACCTGTACATTAATCAAAATACAATTAACCAGTAGTTGCAAAAATAACTTCATAATCTTCAGTAAATAGATACAAATATACTGTATCAATTGTCATTATTTTTCCAACACTTCCATGGCTACTCTAAAACCAATATCTGCTGTAGGCGTAGTATAGTTTTTCTCGCTAACTATTGTTACTAGCCAAGCAGGATCTACATAACTTCCACCCTTTACAATCCCTTTCTCTGCTATCATTTCTGCTACATTGCCGCACATATTGTACATACCAAAACTGCTAGGGAAGAACGATTTTACTGGGCTGGTTATTTTAGTTATCCGACTTCGTTCTCCTACATCTGTAGTTGTTGTCCATTTTTTGGTAAGAGAATCATATTTCATATCTAAATTATGAAAATTGCACAATTCCATTTTACGGTTATTATGTATAAACCCTGACCCCCATGTATATTGTTTATTAACATCTCCTCCATTTGCGGCCAATTCCCATTCTTCTTTGGTAGGAAGGCGAAACAATACTTTATTAAATTTTCTTTTCTGTGTACTGTTGTATTTATCTGTAAGCCATTGGCAGTATTGCAAGGCATTTTCGTAGCTTATGCCTACTACAGGGTAGTTGTTATAGGCAGGGTGACGAAAATAAAAATCTACAAAAGGTTCATTATAAGAAATATCTTTCCGCCATACCAGTGTATCTGGTAAGTTTTTGTTGTAAAGCGCTTGCTTATTATCTTCCAACAATGCCATCAGAAAAGCCCTGTAATCAAGATTAGATACTTCAGTTTTATTTACATATAATCCCTCTTTTATTTTACCAAAGGACTTTTCAACAGCTTTTGCCGAAAAATTGTTTTGAGGAGGATATGCAAATGCAGTTGTCACTATTATTAAAATGCCAATGGAGATTTTTTTCATAATAAACTGATTGCACTCAAATATATTGATATCTAAGACTTGTTAATGTTAATGGTTTTAAAAAAACCACAAAAATTGATATTTTTTAGCCAAAAAACATGTGTGTAAATGGTTTAAAATAGACCTTTTTTTGTGCAAAAAAACCCTTGATTTTCCTTAACTTCGCCCACATTCAGTTTTTAAAGTTTTTAACTAATTATGAGTACAGAAAATGAAGTTCTAAAAGCACCGCTCAATGATGCTTACGGTGCAGATAATATAACGGTTTTAGAAGGTTTAGAGGCAGTTCGTTTACGCCCATCCATGTACATAGGCGACACAGGCGAAAAAGGCCTTCATCACCTGGTTTACGAGGTAATAGATAACTCCATTGATGAAGCACTTGCCGGCCATTGTAAAAACATTACAGTAACCATACACGAGGACAATTCTATTTCGGTAGAAGATGATGGTCGTGGTATCCCTACTGGTATCAATACAAAAGAAAATAAATCGGCCTTAGAAATTGTAATGACCGTGCTTCATGCCGGCGGTAAATTTGATAAGGATACCTACAAAGTATCTGGCGGTTTGCATGGCGTGGGTGTAAGTTGCGTAAATGCACTTAGTACCAAATTGATTGC
>JANMGS010000880.1:0-7515 GCA_031374745.1 Ferruginibacter sp.
CTTTAAAAGCAAAATCACTTGAAAAAATAGAAAAAGACAAAGAAAGAGTCCCACTTCCAACAGATGGCTTGTCTATAGGATTAATGGCTAGATTGCTTTCTCAACAACATGATTTTGGTTACATGTATACAGATGAGGGTATGGATGGAAAACAAAAAACTATTTTGGCGAGAGGATCTTTTGGAGAAGATACTTATGGTACTGTAGCTATAACGGTAGATGAAAAGAAAGGCTTCACTACGAAAAAATTTAATCTTACAAAGGAAAAAAAAGTAACCTATTTTATTTCTAGAGGCAAACCAGGTTATGTAATGGTTACGAAATACAATTCGAAAGAAAAAACGATTACAATGAATTTGGAAAAAATTAATTAAAAAAATATAACAAACAACAAAGCCACTACAAGTTTGTAGTGGCTTTGTTGTTAAACACTATTTGGTCTAAAAAATGGTTATTGTAAGTACCCATTTCTTCATTTTTCTCTCATCATCAAATCTACAGCAAGTTTTTTCAGTTCTTCCTTTCTTGCAGATAATACTGCCACATCATCCAAATGTTTTAAAGCAATTTGGTAATATTTCTCCTTCAATTCGTTTGCCCATTCATCCGCTTTGCAATCTTTAAAAATTTGCAATACTTTCTCTACTTTATCCGATGGATTATTCTTTATCAGGTTATCCAATTCAATATTGGTTTGTGCAGCGCAAAATTCCCTTGCATGCACCATTAAGAATGTTTTTTTATTGGCAATGATATCTCCACCCTGTTGTTTTCCTGTTTTGGCAGCATCGCCAAATGCATCCAAATAATCATCTTGAATTTGGAATGCAATTCCTAAGTTTTTTCCAAATTCATATAAATGTTCCTGGTTACCTACACCAGCACCACCCAGCAATGCGCCCATTTGTAAGCTAGACGCCACTAGTACAGAGGTCTTCAGCGTAATCATGTTTACATATTCTTCAAAACTCACATGGTCCCTGCTTTCAAAATCCATATCAAGCTGTTGCCCTTCGCAAACTTCTGCAGCCGTTTTATTAAAAATATCTATACTTCTGTGCAAATAAGGTGCGCTTATTTTGCCCAGGTTTTCATAGGCTTTTACAAACATTACATCACCGGCCAGCAAGGCAGTATTTTCGCCATACTTTTGGTGCACGGTTTCTATACCACGACGTAATGGAGCTTTATCCATTATATCGTCGTGTATCAAACTAAAATTGTGGAACAATTCTATAGATGCAGCTGCATGATAAGCATCATCGTTTACTGTTGCAAACATTTCATTTGCCAAGTAAACACATATAGGCCTGATCCGTTTTCCTTTTATGCCTAAAATGTATTGCGCAGGATCATACAGCGTAGGCGTATGGGTAGGAAAATGCCTTACGTTGAATCTCTCTTCAAATTTTTGTGAAAAATCTTGGAATGTATGCATTACTAATTTGATATGCTGAAATTAAAATTTTAAGCAGCACAATTATTTTCTGTTTTTAAATGTAGTCTAGTTTTTCTCTTGTAAGTTCTCCAGTTATATTACCCGTGTTTAAAGTGCTTGCTGGTTCAAATAACAAGATACTAGCTTCTTCAATAGCTACAGGCTTGTGTTCAACTCCTTTGGGCACAATAATAAATTCATTTTTACCAATTTCTACGGTTTTGTCTCTGTATTCCATATTGAATCTACCTTCTATAACAAAAAACATTTCATCTTCATTATCATGTTTATGCCATACAAATTCTCCTTTTATTTTTACAAGTTTTACAAGTTGTCCATTTAGGGCTCCTGCAATTCTTGGATTCCAATAATCATTAATAAGGGCAAATTTTTCTGCTAGATTAATCTTATCCATCAAAAAATTATTTCTTTTTATAGGCCTTTTTTACTGGGCTTTTAGTTTCTGCTTTCTTAGCTGCAGTTTTGGTACTTTTTGCTGCAGCTTGCTTTGCTTTTCCTTCTACCTCTGTCACCCACTCGTAATCCAATTGTCGTTTATCCAAATTGGCACTTATTACTTTTATCATTACATGGTCTCCCATTCTAAAAGTCTTGCCAGTGCGCATTCCTACAAGTGCGTAATTGGCTTCATCCTGTCTAAAATCATCATAGTCACTCAGGTCTTTCACACTTACCAAACCTTCACATTTATGAAGCACGGTCTCTACCCAAAAACCAAATTGCGAAACGCCACTTATTATACCTTCAAATTCCTCACCAAGAAATTGTTTCATATACTCCACCTGCTTGTATTTGTTGCTAGCACGTTCTGCTTCCATGGCTCCTCGCTCTCTATCACTACAATGCTTATTTTTTTCCTCCATGGCTTTATCAATAAGTAAATTCTTATCAATAATGCTTTGCATCACCCTATGAACAATCACATCTGGATACCTTCGTATAGGCGATGTAAAATGGCAATAATTTTCGAATCCTAAACCATAATGCCCCACATTTTCTGAAGTGTATTTTGCCTTGGCCATGGTGCGAATACCCAATTGCTCTAATACATGCTGTTCTGGTTGCCCTTTTACTGCAGCCAACAACTTATTAAATGCAGCTGCAACATCTTTGTCCGTTTTCATTTCAAACTCATAGCCACATTTTTTTGCAAAGGCAATAAAAGGTTTTAGCTTTTCCGGATCTGGGTCATCGTGTGTACGATAAGAAAACGGTATTGGTTCTTTGTTTACTTTTATCTTAGAAACGTATTCAGCCACTGTACGGTTTGCAAGCAACATAAATTCTTCCACCAATTTATTCGAGTCTTTACTCTCTTTTATCATTATGCCAATGGGCTTTCCTTTTTCGTCCAATTTAAACTTTACTTCTTGAGACGAGAAATTGATTGCCCCATTATCGAAACGCTCTTTTCTAAATTGCTTTGCCAAATTATCCAATAACAAAATCGGCTTTACATGTACGCCTTCTTGCGTTTCTATAATTTGCTGGGCTTCTTCATACGTAAAACGATGGTTGCTGTGTATTACCGTTCTACCAATCCATTTGTGCTTTATTTCTGCCCTATTGGTTATCTGAAAAATTACTGAAAAGCAATATTTATCTTCATTGGGCCTAAGTGAGCATAGTTCGTTCGATATTTTTTCGGGCAACATAGGGTTTACACGATCGGGCAGGTATACGCTGGTAGCACGTTCATAAGCGGCTTTGTCCAATATAGATCCTGGTGTTACAAAATGGCTTACATCTGCAATGTGTACCCCTATTTCATAATTTCCATTGTCTAAATTACGCACAGAAATGGCATCATCAAAATCCCTGGCATCCAATGGATCTATGGTAAATGTAAGTATGTCCCTACAATCTTTTCGCTTTTTTAATTCCTCTCTAGATATATTGGGACTCAGTGCAGCAGCAGCTTTCAGCACTTCGGCATCAAAAGCCAATGGGAAGCCTGCATTTACAATTATTTCCTTCATTGCCATATCGCCTTCATTTTCCGAAGTCATTACCGCTACAATTTCACCCTCTGGTTTTTTATCGCTTTTATCCCATTTAATAAATTTTGCCACTACCCTTTCGCCATCTTTTGCCCCGTTCAATTTGCTTAATTCTATATGAAAATCGGGCATAGGATTGTTGCCGCCTGCTATAAAAAAAGCCATATTGCCTTTTACTTGCACATTGCCTATAAACTCGGTTTGTTTACGCTCTACCACGCTGCTTATTTTGCCTTCTGGTCTTTTGCTCCTGTCATGCGGATTCATAATTTGCACTTTCACCATATCGCCGTGAAAAGCCCTTCCAAAATCGTTGGGTTTCACCATAATATCTTTCTCCCTGTTTTCTACAATTACAAAGCCCATACCACTGCGGCTTATCTCTAACCTACCCTTTGCAATCTCCGATTGAGACGACTTTTTCTTTCCGTCCACTGTTTCCTTTTTACTCATAATATTTTTTGTAATACATCAATTCTTTGCAATGTACAAAATATTTTTTTGAGGTAGGGAATTTGGGGCGGTCAGCGGAATACAATAAGGGGCTTTTGTAACGGGCTGTCTGCCTGCCGGCAAAGGCAGGTCCACTATACCTACTCCCGTGTAACGCAAAACTACGGCTCGTTCCTCGCCTTGTTTGCTAACACGGGATGCGGTGCCGTTTCCATCCCTGCGCCTGTGGGCAGCAGTATTTTGCTCAACAATTATTTGAGCGCTGTTTGTTTTTTTTGAATTTGGTATTTTTGGAAGATTATCCATTTATAGGCATTTTGTTCTAGCTCCTATTCTCAAGATAAGAAGCTCCTAAGCCAAGCTTACCTTGGTTTTAGCCTAAGAATATTTGAAGCTAAGTAAATAACCAACAAGAACCCATCCCAAGGCATTTCACCCAGGCAAGTTCTTGTTGGTTAAACTAAAATTATTATTTACTTACTAATTGGTACAATCTTTACAGCAAAAATCCTATTACTAGCCAAAGAATAATGAGCCGCTTTTGCCCCAAATACATTGGTTAAATATGATTGTATGCCACCATGCAAGTAACCTACTGAACCACCGCTTGGGTTTTTCTTTATAAAATTATCATAATCTACTACGCCATTTTTCATCATCATAGCCGGGTCCAAAGTCCACATCAATTCTGCTTCTGAGCCATTGTAGGTTACCGAGCCAATGGGTAAAGGCATGGCCGCTATGCTGTCTTTTGCACTCGCTGGCAACATCAACATGCGCTTGGTAGTAGGAAATGAATCGGGTAAAAGATACTGTGAATAAGCATGCTTTGCATTTACAACAACGGTGCTAAATTGGTTAGAAAATGGAATATGATCAAAAGGATTTTTGCTATGGGTTGGAATGATGGGTGCATTGGTTGCTGTAAGTTCAACAGGTAGCTTTATCGCAGCACCATTGTAGCTGGCATTTTTCATTCCGCCCAACAATGTAGCATAAGATTCCTTTCGGCTAGCGCTGTACGCAGGCACCACCATACAGGTGTACACATTGGAGCGAATTACAAAAGGTTGCTCTGCCGCATCGTTTTTCCCTATCCAAACGGGCGAATCAAAATTGGTATTGCCTCCTTTAAATACGCCAGCATAATAAACCAGTCCTTGGCTGCCATCAGCAGGATCTATCATGGCACTTATGCTACCATCTCTCCTACGAAAATTGCCAGCGGTAGATGAATCTGGTTCTTTATCCCAACAAGAAGAGCAAACGGTAATAGGACTGATCGTTAAATTTTTTCCATCATCTGTGTAACTAAATGTTCGTATTTGGTGCGAATACAAATCCTGCGGAGTAGAGAAATAAAAGTTCCAGCCAAAAACCAAATAAATAGTGCTGTCCATTATACTCAACTCTCCACCCGTAATAGCAAGTGAATCATTTTTTACCTGACGAATAGAACCACTTGGCATGGCTTTTTTGTTTACAACTGAATTTATTAAATCAGGTAAATTTATTGCAGTAATATACGGCAATGTTTTTGGACCAATTGGGGCTGAGCCATCGGCAGCTTTTAAACCAGGCACCAGCATCAACCCTTTGCTAGGGTCATTGGGAACTTTCAATTGTGTAGCCACCGTACCACCAAGCATTCCACCTACAATATAGAGAACGCTGTCTTCGGTAAAAAATTCAGCATTATTAGCCATCAATTGGTCTGTATTTACACCTGCAACCGATACTTTATTGGCAGGTAAATTATATACTTTCCATTGTGTAGGATCTGCCCAATTTTTTGTATCCAATACATAAATATTTTTATTGGAATTGGCTCTGTTAAAATTATAAGTACCACCGTGAAGCCCATTGGTACGCCCACCTATCATTATTATTTTATCCTTATAAGTTGCATGTGTGTAAGAGTGTAAATCAGGCAACTGCTCATTTACGAATTCTTCTAGTTGAATGGTATATGGAGGCCCAGTATAGGTTCCACCTGCTTCATCTTTTACCACATCGTCATTGCTGTTGCTTTTGGTTTTACTATCTGTGCAACCAATTGCAAGTAAAATAATTAACAAAAAGAAAATGGCATTTGTAGGTTTTTTCATGTTGTTTAGTTTGGTGTAAATATTAAATACAATTTATATACAAACCTACAAAATCACATTTATCAAACTATGCGTATAAATACCTGTTTTAAACTTCAGTTAGTTGTACTCATATAGAGCCACGTAATTAAAAAAGCTAGCAAAAAAGAGCGTAAAATCAGTTAGGCATATCAGCATCAAATTGCCAAAATATATTTTTGAAAAAACCAAATTTGTCAATTCTTGTTTCGCACTGACAAGACTCTTGGCTCAGTAACCCCCCGCCAAGGTTCGTGTCTCACGAACCTATTGGGAGAACGCTCTAAGAGTTGTGAGTATGCTTAGCTTCTTTGCTTGCGCTGCATAACAACAACAGCTGCTTTACGATTATCGAACTGCGGAATAGGAGGCTTTTTATTTATACCAACAGTGGCAATAATAATTCATGCTCATTTACCGAAGCGAACGGTGCGAGAAGACTCGAGCCGAGGCGTAGAACAAGATATTTTAACGTTTGGACGCTAGTGATAATATAATTAAATTTACTGTACGTATATTTTATTTAAAATAGTATGAAAGTATTAACCCTTATCTTTTTTTCTCTTATCTCTTTATGTATACATGCACAAGAAGCAGATTGGAACGATAAAAAACTCAATACTGCGAAGTCGGCCACCTACATGCAGCCGGAAGAAAGGGGAATGGTATATGAGATCAATCGACTTCGATCTGATCCGGCACGGTATGCAAAATCATTTATCAGCATACGATTAAACAATGCATTAAAAGACCTTAAAGAGTATGGGAGAGGAGATTCTAATTATTCGCTTACTACAACATACATCAACAATAAACCAAGCAGAGTAGATACAACCTGGCATTATGTAAATGAAGAAAATGTAAAAGCGCTGCAAACACTGTATGATACTTTACTAAAACTGAAACCGCTTTCAATATTAAAACCGGATGAAGGTATTTATAAGGCTTGTATCAAACATGCAAAAGATCAAGGGCCAACGAATAACGTAAACCACCAGGGAAGAGATGGATCCTGGCCATATGAACGAATTATGAAATTTTCTCCTAGAATGGAAGATGGTAATGAAAATTTAGCATACAATGGCAATGCACCTGTACGGATAATTGTATTGCAATTGTTAGTCGATGAAGGTATTCCAGGTTATGGGCATAGGTATAATATGTTGAATGCAAAATGGACTCATGTAGCATGCCATGCTACAAGGCCACCAGTAATGAAGTCGAAATGGTGGATACAGAATTACGGAAAAATAAGGATGCAATAAATTTGTAAAGTTGAATGTTTTTATTCACTCACTCTATTACCTTTTTAAACCCGTGTTGGCATTCCAAATATATTTAAAATTGTCTGTAGTAATAGGTTGCTCTATTTTAGCTACGCCGTTGATGATATGCATCATAGCAAAAGAATATGCTAACTTGCGTAGCAACTAATCTTGCTCTTGCTACTTTTTTAAACCAACTACACTTCTCCCAT